>JACDBQ010000845.1 GCA_013694845.1 Acidobacteriota bacterium | reverse complement strand
ACCCGGCGGCCCGTGCCGATGAGCCGTGGTGTGCAGGCTCGACCTGACATGGACTCAGAACGAGAAGCGGGCGCCGAAACGGATTTCCCGTTCGCCGAACGATGCACTGATCCGGCCGAAGGTGCCGACCGTACCAAAAGCACCGCTGGGATTGCGATAGTGCGTGGTGTTCAGCAGGTTGAACGCGGACGCATTGACCAGCAGTCGTTTGCGCCCGGGCAGGCGGAACGTGCGTGACAGCGTCATGTTGTAGTTGACATAGCCGGGGCCGCGCACGCTGTTGCGCCCCGCATCGCCTAGGGTCCCCGGAGCCGGTTCGACGAACGCGCTGGTGTCGAACCACAACTCGTTCGGACCGGTCCCCCCGAGAATTGCCGGCTCGCCAACGACATTCGGCCGGTTGGTGACGCCCTGGGTCGCGTTCGCGGTGAGCCGGACGCCGGTGATGTCGACAGGCGAGCCGGTGCGAGCGGCGAACACGCCGTTGACGTTCCAGCCGCCGAAGACGGTCCCGGCGATTCCGTCCTGCAGGAACCGTCCCTCGGGTCCGAACGGCAACGGGGTCACGTGACTGATCACCAGGTTGTGGCGGCGGTCGAAGCCTGACGGCCCACGATTGGCGGCGAGATCCAGCGGGTTCTGAACAGTGAAGGCGGCCGAATCGTCCTCCGACTTACTCAACGTGTAGGCTGCCGTGATCCGCCCCGCGCCGCCCAGGCGTCGTTCGAGCTTCGACTGGAAGGCATGGTACGAGGACCCCAGCACGAAATCCGACAGCGGCGTGTCGGCCGTCCGGCCAAACCTGATCGCGAGGGGACGGTTGGCCTGGACCGCGCCCGGTCCGGCCGCGTTCAGGTTGACGGTGCCGGGCAGTCGCTTGCCGAGCGACCCGACGTAGGACGCGTCCACCACGAAGCCCCACAGATCGCGCTGCACGGTCACGTTGAACGATTGCACGTAACCGCGCTTCGGATCGGGGTTGACCACCGGGAGAACAACGTTCCCAGGGGGTGATGTGACGACGCCGCTGCTGACGTCGACTATCGGCACCGTCGGGATCCCGGTCGCGAGGTTGCCCGCCGGCAGGAAGCTGTTCGCCCCGGCGATGCTCAGTTGCACCTGGGCCGGATAGCCGACGCCAGACAGGGTGTTGATCCCGAGCGGGATGTAGCCGATGCCATAACCGCCGCGAAGCACGGTCTTGTCGTTCAGCCTGTACGCAGCCCCGAGCCGCGGTGCCACGTTGCCGTAGTCCGTCTTCACGTTGAGGCGCTTGGACACCGACCCGTACCCGGCGACGAGAATCTCGTTCGTCTCGGGCAGGTAGCGTGACTGGTCGCCGGCGTTCGGTACAGTGGCGAACGGATAGATTTCGTACCGCACACCGTAGTTGAGGGTCAGGCGGCTCGTCGGCTGCCAGCGATCCTGGGCAAAGAAAAAGTACTGCTGCAGTTCGTACCCGCTCGCCTGATTGATCTGGGTCCGCGCCATGGACTGCGGCAGGCCCAGGAGGAATGACGCGACCGCATTCGCCGACGACGAGGTCGGGCCACCACTGAGCGCGGTTGGACCAGTCGTGAATGTGAAGGTTCCACGCGGATCGCCGCCCGAGGCCTGCCCCTTGTCGAGTCCAAGGTTCCGCAGGTCGGCCCCGAACCGGATCGTGTGTCCACCTCGCTGGACCGTCCAGTTGTTGACGACGTTGTAGCTGGTTTCGACGATTCTGAACGGCAGGGTGCCCGCGGCGCCGAGAAAGTCGTAGCCGCTGACAGCGATACGCGAGATGCCCCCGGTGAAAAAATCGCCGGTGTTGATGCCGGGAATCCCGACCTGTGAGGCCAGGTCCGACTCCGTCGGCGACGCGCCTTCGATCCGCACGCGCACGAACCCGGCGCGGAACTCGGAGACGACGAGAGGCGAGAAGGCGTGCGTCAGATTCAGCGACCCGCTCTGGTTGCGGGCCTCACCGATGGCTGCCGTGGCGCCGCCGCTCGATGACGGACCACCCAGCACGCCGAAGGCGGGGGCATCCTCGGTCTCGGCCTGAAAATAGCTGTAGCGGACGAAGCCCTGTGTCCGGTTGCCGAACGAGTGGTTGACCTTGACGTCACCCGAGTTGCGGTCCTGGACGAACTGGCCGGTCGCCTCGTAGTTCAGGGTCGCGCCTGGCCCTGTCGGCTCCGGCAGCCGTGCCAGGATCGCGCGAGCGACCGGGTTGATCCGGTCCTGAGGAATGACGTTACCGGGAAAGGCCGTTCGCTGGGTGATACTCCCGGTCGACGGGTCGTAGATGGTCGTCGTGGCGCCGCTGAAGTCGCCATTGCGATACGCCAGCGGGATCACCGACTGCAGGTCGTTCTGACCGCGACGGTCCCGTCCGCGCTGGTAGTCGCCGAAGAAGAACGTCCGGTTTCGGCGGATGGGTCCGCCGATCGTGAACGCGCTCTGCGTCAGCTTCGTGTCGGGTTGGTCCAGCTGCGACAGGGCATTCTTGGCCTTGAGCGCCCCGTCGGTGTGATATGCCGAGAGTGTGCCGCGGAACGTGTTGGTGCCCGACTTGATCTGCACGTTGGTGACGCCGCCGGTCGAGCGCCCCTGCTCCGCGTCGTAGGCGTTGGTCGACACGTCCACCACTTCGATGGCTTCGGGCGGGGGCACGATCGCGGTCTGCGAGATCACGTTGGTTTGATTGTTGATCGTGCCGTCGAGCTGGAAGCTGTTCGCCCGCTCGTTCTGGCCGTTCACACGATTGACCACCGACCCGTTCGGGTTGCCGAATGCCGACCCGACGTCATTGGCTTCGGTCACCCCGGGAGTCAGCTCCAGGAGGCTCTGATAATTCCGATCCGGCGACAGCGGCAGGTTCTCGAGCTGCAGCGGCGTGATCTGGTGCGTCAGATCCGATCGATCCGTTTGCAGCAC
>JACDBQ010000842.1 GCA_013694845.1 Acidobacteriota bacterium | reverse complement strand
GTCACGCTCAACGACGAGGCAGCATAGCCGAAGCCAGCGCCTATTTTCTGAGCAGACTCTGAGAGCTCGGCGGGCGCGCCGAGCTCTCAGGCATACATCCCGCGCATGCGGGTCACGGTCGCGACGCGATTGATCGCCACGATATAGGCGGCGGTGCGAAGGTCGGTCTTGTACCGGATCGAGATCTGGAGCACGTCCTGAAACGCCTCGACCATCTTGGCCTCGAGGCGCTTGTTGACTTCGTCTTCCTCCCAGAAATAGCCGTGACGATCCTGGACCCACTCGAAGTACGAGGTGGTGACCCCGCCGGCATTGGCGAGAATGTCCGGGATCACGAACACACCACGCTCGTGCAGGTGCCGGTGTGCATCTGGGGTCGTCGGACCGTTCGCTCCTTCGGCGATAACTCTGGCCTTGATGCCGGGAGCGTTCTCCATCGTGATCTGATTCTCGAGCGCGGCCGGGACGAGAATGTCGACGTCGAGCTTGAAGAGGTCGTCGTTCTCGAGCGGTTCGCCGAACGGGAAGCCGTCGACGGACTTGTGCTGCTTTGCGTATTCGAGCAGTTTTCGAATGTCCAACCCGCCCTTGTCGTAGACGCCGCCCTTCCAGTCGGTGACCGCCACGACCCGGGCGCCGATCTGCGACAGCAGGTCGGCGGAGACCGAACCGACATTGCCGAAGCCCTGCACGGCGACGGTCGCACCCTGGATGTCGAACCGCAGGTGCTTGGCAGCCTCGCGCGTGGTGATCATCACGCCGCGCCCGGTCGCCTCACGCCGTCCGAGCGAACCGCCCATTTCGATCGGTTTGCCCGTGACCACGGCCGTTGCCGTATAGCCGACGTGCATGCTGTAGGTGTCCATGATCCAGGCCATGACCTGATCGTTGGTGTTCACGTCGGGAGCGGGCACGTCCTTGTCAGGACCGATGGCATCGATGATCTCGGCGACATAGCGGCGGGTCAGCGCCTCCAGCTCCCGGCGAGACATGCGAGTCGGGTCACAGATGATTCCACCCTTGCCCCCGCCGAACGGAATGTGTGCGACGGCGCATTTCCAGGTCATCCAGGCGGCGAGTGCCGTGACCTCGTCGAGGGAGACGTCCGGGTGGTACCGGATCCCCCCCTTCGCCGGGCCGAGGGTGATGTTGTATTGAACGCGGTAGCCGGTGAACACCTCGATCTCGCCGTTGTCCATCTGGATCGGGCAGGACACCGTGATCTGCCGCTTCGGGTGCGTCAGGATCTTCCAGATGCCCGGATCCAGGCCGAGAAGGCGCGCCGCGCCGTCGAACTCCTGAAGCATCGCGTTGAAAATGCTGCCGCCTGCTGCCATGTGACTCCTAAAGGTGGTCCGGGGACAGGCACCCCGCGTCACGACAAGTGCCTCTTCCCGCGCTTTATCAAACAGATCAAGCTACTGTGGCAGAATCCCCGAAGTCAAGCCGCGGCACGCGAGTGAAACAGACCTGTTCAGCGCTCCCATCACACCCCATGAGAACTCATTGGATCGTCGCCGCCGGGATTGTAGCCGGAACCGTGCTCGGCGTTTCGCAGCCGGCAACTGTCGCGGATCTCCTCCTGACAAATGGCCGAATCTATACCGTTGATAGTGCGAAACCCTGGGCGGAAGGCGTCGCGATTCGTGGACCACGAATCCTGGCGGTTGGCACGAGCGCGGAGGTGACAGCGCTTGCCGGTCCGCAGACCAGAACGATCGACCTGGCAGGCGCCTTCGTCACGCCCGGGTTCAACGACGCGCACGTGCACATCGACAGCACCGGCGCGCTGCTCGTCGGCGTCAACCTGCTCGAGGTCCACGAAGCCAGAGCTCTCACCGCCGCGATGCAGGGAGCGGCTGGTCGTCTCCCGAAAGGCAGCTGGATCACGCGTGGGGACTGGGGCGCGTATGAGCAGTGGAACGCGGGAAGTGCGGGAAGCGACAGGGTCGCGGCCAAAGCGGGCGCGGCTCCGTTCACGCCGTCGCGCGAACTGATCGACGCCGTGACACCCGAGCACCCGGTGCTCGTGCAGCGGTTCGACCGCAGCATGTTCCTGGCGAACTCGCTTGCACTCCAGTTGGCTGGCATCACGGAGCACACCTCGAACCCGCCGAACGGCGAAATCGTGAAAGACGCGACGGGACGGCTCACTGGCATCCTCACCGGGTCCGCGGCAGACATCGTTCGCAAGGTCATCCCGCCGATTCCGTTCGACCAGCGGCTGGTCCAGGTCCGCGCCGTTTTGCAGGAGGCGCGGGAAGGGGGCGTGACAACGATGCAGGACCTGACGAGCGCGGATCAGTTACGCACCTACCAGGAGTTGCAGCGGCGGGGAGAACTGACCGCGCGCCTCATGTTGCGCCCGACGCTCGACAACGTCACCCACACGCGGGCGCTCGGGATCTCGAAAGGGTTCGGTGACGAGTGGCTGCGGTTCATCGGCTACAAGGCATGGGTGGACGGGATCATGGGGAGCAGCGGCGCGATGTTCTTCGATCCCTACTCGCACGATCCGAAGAACAAGGGGCTGCTCCGCGACATCATGAGTCCCGAAGGGCGGCCCGGTGCGGCCCTGAGCATGACCGCCCAGCAGCACTACACGGAGTTCCCGCCGGGGAACCTCGAGCAGCTGCTCGAGCAGGCGATCGCGAGCGGGCTTCCGCCGCACATCCATGCGATCGGCGACAAGGGCAATCGCATTGTCCTCGACGTCTACGAGAAGCTTCTGGCGAAGCACGACCTCACGAATGCGGATCATCGCTGGCGCGTGATCCACGCGCAGGTCGTGCATGCGGACGATTTCGCCCGATTCGGGAAATTGAGACTGGTGGCCGAGATCAATCCGTACCATGTGTCGGACGACATGCGGTGGATGGAGGAGCGGATCGGCCGCGAACGTTCGCAGGGCGCGTATGCGTTTCGGAAGTTGAAGGACTCGGGCGCCGTCCTGATTTTCGGCAGCGATAGCCCGGGCACGAATGCGGCGCGCTATTTCCTCAACCCGGTGTATGGACTCTACGCCGCCGTCTCGCGCCAGACGCTGAAAGGAGCGCCGAAGGCGGGCTGGTTTCCGGATCAGCGTCTCACGATCGAGGAGGCGATCGAGGCGTATACCAAGGGTCCGGCGTGGGCGTCGTTCGAGGAGGAGGTGAAGGGTACGATCACGCCCGGGCGACTGGCTGATCTCGCGGTGTTCGATACCAACCTCGTTGAGGTCGGCAAGACGTCGCCGGCTCGCTTGCTCGACGCCCGCGTGCTCTACACCATCGTCGGGGGGCAGATCGTGTTTCAGCGCTGAGCGGCATTGAGCCGCTCCCCCCTCCCGCCGCCCGCCTATAATCAAGGTTGTATGAAAACTGTGACCGCCGAAACCGACAAGCAGCGGTGGCAACGGGAGGTGCTCGAGCCCGGTTTGAAGCAGGCTCCAGAACGCCCGGGCTCGTTCACGACGATCTCGGGCCGGCCGATCGACCGCCTCGCAACGCCGGAGGATCTCGAGCACTTCGACTACAGCCGTGATCTGAACAACCCCGGCGAGTTTCCCTACACGCGCGGCATTCACCCGGGTGGATATCGCGGCAAGCTGTGGACGATGAGGCAATTCGCCGGGTTCGGCACGCCGGAAGAGACCAACGAGCGCTACAAGACTCTGCTCCAGGCCGGGGGCACGGGCCTCAGCGTGGCGTTCGATCTGCCGACCCTGATGGGGCGCGATCCGGATCACGAGCTGTCGCTCGGCGAAACGGGCAAGTGCGGCGTCAGCATCGTGTCGCTCGCCGACATGGAACGGCTCTTCGAGGGCATCGATCTCGCCGGCATCACGACATCGATGACGATCAACTCACCCGCGCCGATGATCTTTGCGATGTACCTCGTCGTCGCCGAGAAGCAGGGGGCAGACTGGAAGAAGCTCTCCGGCACGATTCAGAACGACATCCTGAAGGAATTCATCGCGCAAAAGGAATACATCTTCCCGCCGCGCGAATCGATGCGGCTGATCACCGACATTTTCTCCTTCTGTATGAAAGAGGTGCCGAAGTGGAACACGATTTCGGTCAGTGGCTACCACATCCGTGAAGCGGGATCGACGTCGCTGCAGGAGCTCGCCTTTACCCTGCGCGACGGCATCGAGTACGTGCAGTACGGCATCGACGCCGGGCTGGACGTGGACGCGTTCGCGCCGCAGATCTCGTTCTTCTTCAACTCCCACAGCGATTTCTTCGAAGAGATCGCGAAATTCCGCGCCGCCCGAAAGATCTGGGCGGAGGTCATGCGCGATCGCTTCGGCGCGAAGAACGAGCGATCCTGGAAGCTGCGCTTTCACACCCAGACCGCAGGCGTGTCGCTCACCGCCCAGCAGCCCTACAACAACGTCGTGCGCACAGCGCTCCAGGCGCTGGCCGCGGTGCTCGGCGGGACCAACTCGCTCCACACGAATTCGCTGGACGAGGCCCTCGCCCTCCCGACGGCGGAAGCCGCGACGCTCGCGCTCCGGACCCAGCAGATCATCGCGTCCGAGAGCGGCGTGATCAACATGGTCGATCCGCTGGGCGGCTCGTACTTCCTCGAGAAGCTGACGCTCGACATGGAACGAGGGGCAAAGGAGTATTTCGACACCATCGATCGTATGGGCGGCATGGTCGAGGCGATCGAACAGGGCTATCCCCAGAAGGAGATCGCCGAAGCGTCCTATCGCTTTCAGCAGGCCGTCGAACGCCGCGAGAAGATCATCGTGGGCGTCAACGATTACGTGCAGGAAGACGAGCCGCCGTATCCCATTCTGTACATCGATGACACCGCGGCCGAGAGACAGCTCGAGCGCCTTGCCGACTTGAAGCAGACGCGCGACAACGACCGGGTGCGACAGTCGCTCGAGGCCCTGCGCCGCGCCGCCCGTGGAACCGAGAACACGATGCACCCCTTGCTCGAATGCGTGAGGGCGTACGCGACCGTCGGCGAGATGTGCGACGCCCTTCGCGAGGTGTGGGGCGAGTACGCCGAAGTCCCGCTGATCTGAAGCAGACACCAAGCCATGAAGAAGATCCGAGTGGTCATCGCGAAACCTGGGCTCGACGGTCACGACCGCGGCGCCAAGGTCATTGCCCGCGCCTTGCGCGACGCGGGTATGGAAGTGATCTACACCGGCTTGCGACAGACACCCGAACAGATCGTCGCCGCCGCGCTGCAGGAGGATGCAGACGCCATTGGTCTCTCCATCCTCTCCGGCGCGCACATGCACATCTGTCCGCGGGTCATGCAGCTGCTGAAAGAGAAAGGGCTGGACGACGTCATCGTCGTGATCGGGGGGATCATTCCGGACGTCGACATTCCGAAACTGAAGGCTGCCGGCGTAAAGGGCATCTTCCTGCCCGGCACCCCGATGCAGAGCATCATCGACTTCATCAACAGCAACGTCCGGCCGCGCGCCGAGGCGGTCTAGACTAGCGCACTTCGTACAGGCGAACCTCGGCTCCCTCCCAGGTCGCAGCGGACATCAGCCGCAGTTCCGGCATTCCATCCATCACCCCGAGGAGATTAGGGCACCGCCACGGGTACCTGAACAGGCGGCAGTTCACCGTGATGTGCGTGGCCCCCTGCTGCTTGAGCCGGTTCAGCAGATCTCTCTGCGGAAAGTACTCCATGTCGCGCTCGAGATCCTCATAGCCGGCCGGAAAGTATCCGCTGTGCCCATTGATCAACCGCGCCCAGTGGGAGGTCGAGAAGTACATGTAGAGGAAGGCCGGCTCGGGCTCCATCGGGATTTCGGCCAGGACCATGTCGGGTCGGACGCTCGCATAGATCGACGGCACCGTCGCGTAATAGGGCCTCAGCCGTACGGTGGATCGAAGATCGACCAGCGCGCCGGCCCCAAGGATGGCCAGCAGGGCCCCTCGCGCCGCGCGCGTACGCCCGAAACGCAGCAGCCGCCGCGCCCCGTATGCGGAGAGCAGCGTCAGGCCGGCACTCACGAGCGCCGCGAACCGGGAAGGCACGCGCATTCCACGGAAGGGCAGGACGTACTTGTAGAGATCGTCGTAGATCAGTCCCTTGAACCCGAGCGATCCGTCGAACGCGACCGCTGTCCCCGCCAGGACGGCGATGGATCCAATCGACATCGGCGGCAGGGCACCGAGAGCCGCGAGAACCAGCGGGGTCGTGCCGGGAAAGAGTTCTCGCTCCGAAAGGTTGTCGCGGCGTGAGATCACGTTGGCGTATGTCGTCAGCGAGCGCGTCGTGGCGCCGTAGTCCGTCGGCGAGGCGCTGTACGACCTGACGATGTCCCGGTTGCGTTCCCCGCGCTGTGACTGGCTCCGCATGTAAGGGACCGCGGTGATGCTGACACCGACAATGATGATCGTCGCCGCGCTGGCCAACGCGAGGGTCAAGGCCCGGGTCGGTCGGACGTGCCACGCGAGCGCGGCGATCACCGCGATCGGGGCAAGCAGGACGAACAGCATCACGCCCAGATACATGCAGGCGAGCCATTGAGCCGCGACGGCGGCGCCGAACAGGGCGCCGGTCCGCCAGCCGGGCCCGGCGAGCATCCGCAGCGCCATGACGACGGCGATCGGAGCAAAGAAGAAGAACTGCAATTCCAGGTGGCTGTAATGCTCGATCTTGAAGGCGGACAGCCCGCCGAGAACGCCGGCCACGCAGCCAGCCTGTGGATCACCCGTCAGCCGCCAGCCCGAGTAGAAAAACGCCAGCGCACACAGTGGAAAAGAGGCGAGAAACAGCGCATTGGACACGACCAGGGGGTCGCCTCCGGCGAGGAGGAAGGGAAACGCCAGCAGTCCTTCGAGGATCGTGGCATCGGAAAACGTCATCGTGTATGGCGCCGGGTGGAAGATGTTGCCGTCGAAGAGGCGGGTGGGTTCGTTCGTCAGTTGGTGGGCGAACCGCGCCAGGCGCCACGCGGAGAAGATCGGGTCACCGAAGTCCGGCACCTGCCGGATGTTCATGATGTGTGGCGTCAGCCAGACGAGCGATGTCACGGCGGCTGCCAGCGCGTAGTACTTGACGTCGCGGGTGGCCGGCGGCGGATGTGCGAATCGCTCCCGCTCGCCCTCGAACGTTCCGACGAGACTCGATACGCCGAGCGGCGACAACCGGTGCCCGCGGGCGATGGCCACGCGAACCAGGATGGCGACGATCGCCGCGATCGTCGGACGAAGCGGGCCGGTGACGGAGATTCGCAGGCCGTCGAGGTAGAAGCGCCCGGACGCGCCGAGCACGCTGACGATCGCCGTCGCGGCGGTCACCAGCACAATGACGTCGAGGGCGATGACCGTGAGGCGGCGGGTGCGGGGAGAGATCACGAATCGCATGGCGGTCGCCCATCTTACTCCGCCCATCGCATTGACTTCGAAAACGGCCTCGGCGTAGGCTCGCAGGCATGCCCCACAAGTTGCTGCTGGCTGACGACAGCGTGACCATACAACGCGTCATCGAGCTCACGTTCGCCGATGAGGACATCACCGTGATCGCCGTCGGTGACGGACGCCAGGCGATCGAGTGGGCCAGGACCGAAAGGCCCGACATCGTGCTCGCAGACGTCGGCATGCCGGAACGCGACGGTTATGAGGTGGCGGCGTTCATCAAGAACACGCCGGATCTGGCGCACATCCCGGTGCTGTTGCTGACCGGGGCGTTCGAGCCGATCGACGAGGGTCGAGCGCGGGCCGCGCGCTGCGACGGTGTGCTGATCAAGCCGTTCGAACCGCAGATGGTGATCAACCGGGTCAAGGACCTGATCGCCGGGAGGCGCTCCCCGATGGGAGATGCGCCGACGTCGTCCGTCCCCTCGACGCTCGATTCGCCGCAGGCGTTGCCGCAGGGCACAGCGGCCCCTTCCGTCGAGGATTACTTCGATCGGCTGGACGCCGCGTTTTCGGCGAAGGAGAGTGGCGCGGCCGCGACCACGGACGCTCAAATGGGCAGCGAACTGGTGACGTGGGACTCCGAGCTCCCGCCGCCCGTCGCGCGGCCTGCCGCCACGCCGCCTCCACCGGCCGAGAACGGACCGAAGGGCGGGCCGCCGGGCCGCGTGGAGAGCGGCGCACCCGTGGACCGCGCGGCGTCGGCGCCGGTACCCACGTTGGCAGAGGCATTCGCCGCGCTGCTGAGCGTCGAGCAGGGCCATGGCATTGCCGCGGCGTCCCCGCGTCGTGCTGACGTGAATGACGACGTGGTCGAGCAGGTCACGCAGCGAGTGATCGAACGGATGACCGACGGCGCCGTGCGCGACGTTGTGCTCGATGTGGCGGAACGCCTGGTGCGCGAGGAAATCGCCAGGATCAAGGCGCAGGCGCGGTGAACTGATACCATCATCGAATATGCCCGATGGCTTGGATCTGAGCCACCCGATCTCCGTCCCCGACAAACCCGCGCTCGAAGGCCTCGAACAGAAGTGGACGGACCGCTGGGAGCAGGCCCGCGTTTATCGCTTCGACCGGACACGCACCCGCGCTGACGTCTACTCGATCGATACGCCTCCGCCCACCGTCAGCGGATCACTGCACGTCGGACACGTCTTTTCCTACACCCACACGGATGTCGTCGCGCGCTTCCAGCGGATGCGCGGCAAGGCCGTGTTCTACCCCATGGGATGGGATGATAACGGGCTGCCGACGGAACGCCGGGTGCAGAACTATTTCGGCGTGCGCTGCGAGCCGTCGCTGCCGTACGACCCCGCATTCGTGCCGCCGGACAAGCCAGGCAAGGGGCCCATCCCGGTTTCGCGCCCGAACTTCATCGAGCTCTGTTCGCGCCTGACCGCGGAAGACGAGAAGGTCTTCGAACACCTGTGGCGATACCTGGGTCTGTCGGTCGACTGGTCGATGACCTACGCCACCATCGACCGGCGCTCGCAGCGGATCTCGCAGCTGTCGTTTCTGCGCCTGCTGGCGCGCGACGAGGCGTACCAGCTCGAGGCGCCGACCCTGTGGGACGTCGATTTCCGGACGGCGGTAGCGCAGGCAGAGCTCGAAGACCGCGAGCAACCGGGCGCATACCATAAGATCCGCTTCGCCATGCCGGACCCGACGCTGGCCGGTGACGGCGCGGCCCGGTTCGTCGAGATCGATACCACACGTCCGGAGTTGATCCCGGCCTGCGTCGCGATCGTTGCCCATCCAGACGATCCCCGATATCAGCCCCTTTTCGGCAAGGAAGTCATCACCCCGCTCTTCGGCGTCCGGGTTCCTGTTCTGGCCCATACGCTGGCGGATCCCGAAAAGGGGACCGGGGCGGCGATGATCTGCACTTTCGGTGACATCACCGACGTGACGTGGTGGCGCGAACTGCAGCTGCCGGTCCGCGCCATCATTCAGCCCAACGGCGCCTTCAAGCCGGTCACGTGGGGAAACCGGGGCTGGGAATCGATCGACGTGACGCGCGCGCAGCAGCACTACGATCAGCTCGCGAATCTTTCGGCCGCAAAGGCCCGCGTGAAAATTGCCGACCTGTTGCGCGAAAGCCGCGATCTCATCGGAGAGCCCAGGCCGATCACCCACGCGGTGAAGTTTTATGAGAAAGGGGACCGGCCGCTCGAGATCGTAAGCAGCCGGCAGTGGTTCATCCGGACGATGGCCTTCCGCGAGCGGCTCCTGGCGCGCGGCGAAGAGCTCGGCTGGCATCCAGGCTACATGCAGGCCCGCCTGGAGAACTGGATCAACGGGCTGAACGGGGACTGGGGCGTGAGCCGTCAGCGGTTCTTTGGCGTGCCCTTCCCCGTCTGGTACCGGATCCGCGACGATGGGGTGGTGGACCACGACGCACGGCTGGTGCCGGACGAGTCGCGGCTGCCGGTCGATCCCTCGACCGACGTCCCGGACGGATACCGGGCCGAGCAGCGCGAACAGCCCGGCGGCTTCACCGGCGACAAGGACGTCATGGACACCTGGGCCACGTCGTCCCTGTCCCCGCAGATCGCCGGCCGGTGGGAAGAGGACAACGATCTGTTCGAACGGATCTTTCCGATGGACGTGCGGCCGCAGGCGCACGACATCATCCGTACGTGGCTGTTCTCGACTGTTCTGCGCTCGGAGCTCGAACATGGGGCATTGCCGTGGCGGAATGCGGCGATCTCCGGCTGGGTGCTCGATCCAGACCGGAAGAAGATGTCGAAGTCGAAGGGGAATGTCGTGACGCCGATGGGCCTGCTGGAGGAGCACGGCTCTGATGGAGTGAGGTATTGGGCGGCCAGCGGTCGACCCGGCACCGATACCGCGTTCGACACCGGCCAGATGAAGGTCGGCCGGCGGCTCGCGATCAAGCTCCTCAACGCGTCGAAGTTCGTCCTGGCGAAGCCTGCGCCGCACGGTGCCGTCACGGCTGCCGTGGATCGGGGTCTTCTCGCGGCGCTGGCGAAAATCGTGAGCGAATCGACGGCGGACCTCGAGGACTACAACTACACGCGGGTGCTCGAACGCACCGAGACGTTCTTCTGGTCGTTCTGCGACGACTATCTCGAGCTCGTAAAAGGCCGACGGTACGGTGACCAGGGGCCGGAGCTCGCCGCCTCCGCCAACGGTGCCCTGCTCGCGGCGCTCGACGTCATGCTGCGGCTGTTCGCGCCGTTCCTCCCGTTTGTCACCGATGAAGTGTGGTCGTGGTGGCGGGCCGGCTCGATCCATACGGCAGCCTGGCCGGATGCCGCCGGGTTGCTGCAGGCCTGCGACCCCCCGGCAGAGGACGCCGAGGCCGCCGCGGCGCTCGACTTTGCGGTCGCCGTGGTCGGTGCGATCCGGAAGAAGAAGTCCGAAGAGCAGCGGCCGATGAAAACGCCCGTCGCGCGGGCCGTGATCCGCGCACCGGAAGCGCGATTGGCCCTGCTCGCGCACGTCGAAGGGGACCTGCGCGCCTCGGGGCTGATTCGCGAGATCGAAACCATGACCGCGGACGCTTTCGACGTCCAGGTGGAGCTCGCACCACCGGAGGCGGCCGCGCCGGCCCCCGATGGAACGCGTCCGTGAAGCCGGTTCCCTTCGGCCCGCTCGACCCGGGCTCGTACCGCGAGATCGTCCGCCGCGCCCTGGCGGAGGACCTCGGGTGGGGCGATGTGACGACCGAGGCCACGGTCGATCCAACAACCCGCGGACGAGGCGAGATCGTCGCCAAGTGCGACTGCATCATCGCCGGCCTCGAGGTCGCGGCCGAGACGTTTCGACAACTGGATCCCGCAGTCTCGATTGGCGTGCACAAACCCGACGGTTCCCGCTGCGCGTATGGCGACATCATTGCGGAAGTCCGAGGGTCGGCGGCGGCGATGGTGACCGCCGAGCGCACGGCGCTGAACCTGCTGCAGCGGCTCACCGGGATCGCCACACTCACCCGCAAGTACGTCGATGCTGCCGGCGGCCGGATCACCATCCTGGACACCCGCAAGACGACGCCGACGCTGCGCGCGCTCGAAAAGTATGCCGTCCGCGCGGGCGGTGGCACGAATCATCGATCCGGGCTCGACGACGCGATCCTCGTCAAGGACAACCACATCCGGCTGGCCGGTGGCGTGGCCCGGGCGATCGGGCGCATGCGTGCCGCCCGGCGGGACATGCCGATCGAAATCGAGGCTCAGAGCCTGGCGCAGGTCGATGAGGCGCTCGCCGTCGGCGCAGACATCATCCTGCTCGACAATCTGCCGATCGAGCAGGCGCGTGAAGCCGTCCGACGGATTGCGCGCCGCGCCAGGGTCGAAATCTCCGGTGG
>JACDBQ010000833.1 GCA_013694845.1 Acidobacteriota bacterium | reverse complement strand
TTCACGCTGATCGCGCTCGGCGTCGGGGCCGCGTTCCTGTTCAGCGTCGCCGGCACGGTCGCACCAAACCTGTTCCCCGAAGGCTTCCGCGTGCACGGCGTGGTCGGACCTACTTCGACACCGCCGTCGTGATCACCGTCCTCGTGCTCCTTGGACAGGTGCTGGAGCTCCGCGCCCGCGGCCGCACCAGCGCCGCCCTCCGCCAGCTCCTCGGGCTTGCGCCGAAGCGATGCACAACGGACCGCGCACCCATCCAGCGGCTGGCCGACGTCATCGCGTCGTACTTCGTGGAGGGACAGACCGTGATGTTCCTCGCGATCGACGGACGGCTGGCTGGCATAACGGCGTGGCGGATCCGATCAAGCCCACGACCCTCGACGCCATCAAGGCGCTACAGGCGCAGAAGCTGCGGATCGTGATGCTTACGGGTGACAGCGAGCGCACCGCGCGCGCCGTAGCCGCTCGGCTTGGCCTCGACGACGTGATCGCCGAAGTGCTCCCTCATCAGAAACGGGACGTGATCGAGCGCCTTCAACGCGAAGGGGTTCCGTCGCGATGGCGGGCGATGGCATCAACGACGCGCCGGCGCTGGCCCAGGCGACAGTCGGCATCGCGATGGGTACGGGAACCGACGTCGCCATCGCGAGCGCGGGCATCACGCTCGTCAAAGGGGATCTGCGGGGCATCGTTCGGGCGCTGCGTCTGAGCCGCGCGACGATGAAGAACATCCGGCAGAACCTGTTCCTGGCCTTCGTCTACAACGCGGTGGGTGTGCTGATCGCCGCCGGCGTGCTCTATTCGGTTACGGGCGTGCTCATCAGCCCGATCTGGGCCAGCGCGGCCATGACCTTCAGCTCCGTTTCAGTGATCGTGAATGCCCTGCGGCTGCGTCGCGTCCGCTTGTAGACAGGTCGATCAGGGTTCGCGGAACCCGAGGACTCGAGGGTGCAGGGTGGCGCCGGCCGGGCCCCGCGTGAACGCGATCCATGCCCGTCGGTGTGACCGGTAGGGCACGAGCGGCACGACGGTCTCTCCGCGCTCGCTGCCACCGGGCCAGTTCAGGGTTGCTTCCACCCGCACGTCTTCGGCGGTGACGTCGCCCTCATTGCGGATATCGAACGGGACGGCGAACCCGCCCCCCGTGGTGATGGCGGGGCCCGCCGTCACGAAGATGGACGGCGGTGCGTCCCCGGACGCGAAGTGCTGATACACCAGCAACGACACCACCCCTGCGATCAACGCCAGGCTGACGGCGAATACCGTCCATTCGAGCCGGTTCTTGTTCATCGCAGAAGGAGCCTTCCGGCAGACGCACCGAGCGTCCCCACGAACCCGAGGACAACACATTGCGCGACGCCAAGCGCGAGCGCGTGCTGGTGGAACCGGCCGAAGAACCAGAGGATCCCCGCGGATGCGATGAGCGCCGCCGCATAGGTGATCGCGGTTCCGTGGATGACGCCCACCAGCCCCCGGTTGCCGGCGAACCGCGCTGAGCCCGTGAAGTCACTGTAGAACAGCAGCGTCGCCGCGAGCGCGATCGAGGCACTTAGTACGCCAACCAGCTGCAGCGAGCTCATCGAGCTTGCGAGCACCAGGATCTCCTCGGTTGGTGCGACATTGGCGGCGATCAGCACCGCACCGCAGAACGCCAGCACCAGCTCGCTCGAGAGTGTTTCCTGGCGGCCCTTTGGCATGCCGGAATCCTTACCGCCGGCGCCGCTCAGTTGCGCCGTGCCAACCGACACTCCCACCGCGACGAACAAACCTTCGACCACGACGAGACCCAGGACTTCCGCGGTCGCGCTCGCGGCGTTCACCCGGCCGAGCAGGAACATCACCGCGACGCTTAGCACCAGCCCGATGCCGAGCTCCTCGATCGAGTCGATGACCACCTCTCGAAAACTCGAATCGTACCGGAGCCCGGCATAGGCGTTATAGCCGCAGAGCAGAACGAACGTGGCGAGCAGCCCGGCCGCGAGCCGGGCTGGGGGAATCACCGCTCCGGCGTCCCACATCTCCATCGTCAATATCAGCGGAAGGCTGAAAAGGAAGCCGCCGGCTATCCCCCGGCCGTACTCGCGGAGGGAGTCGGCCGTCGTGGGGCCGTGCTGTGTCGAGGGACGCGGCATCGGCGCGTATTGTAGGGGATAAACCCGCGGCCACGTGAGCGCACCATCACCGAGCCGGTGACGGCGGCTTCCCGCTGCGGCGAAGCGCAGTCCTGTTCTGGCGAACGGCGGGGCTTCGTTTCCCGGCGGTACTGTGCGCGGTCAACCTTCCCGCCTCTCCTCTCGTCTGAGCTTGATATATAGCTCTCCTGTATATAGGATCCCAGCCCAATGTCGAACCGAAGCGCGATAGACGAAGCGAAAAAGGGCAGTGCCGAAGTGGTGATCCTGGCGGTGATTGAGCAGGAGAGCCATCACGGCTACGAGATCGCGAAGCTGATCGAGTTGCGGACCGACGGCAGTCTCACGTTCACGCTCGCCTCGCTCTACGCCACGCTCTACCGGCTCGAAGACCGTGGGTGGATCAGGGGGCGGTGGGTGGAAAAGGCCGGGCAGCGCCGGCGCTGCTACTACCGCATCACCGACGCGGGCCGCAAGGTCCTGACCCAGCAGCGTGAAGACTGGAGCCGCTTCGTGGCGGCTCTCGGTCAGATCGCCGGCGTCAAATACGCGTAGCTTTTCGGGGGCTCACCATGCACGCAGCACGAAACTGGAAGGCGCTGGTCCTCAGCCAGGCCAGGGCGACCGGTGCGGACGGTCTGGCACAGCACACGATCGACGAACTGGCCGCACACCTCGAGGAGATCTACGCGGAGGCGCTCACGGCCGGACGAAGCGAAGAGGAGGCCTACCGCGCCGCTGAATCCAAGCTGGCGGAGTCTGCGGGCGCGCTCGCGGCGGTCCCGCGTCCGCGCACGCGCCGCCCCGAGGCTCGTCCGAATATGAGGTCTCGAACAGTCGCGGCATGACCGGCATCGGCGGCGACTTGCGGTTCGCCTGGCGGCAATGGCGCCGGTCCCCATCGTTTGCGGCCGTGGCGATCCTCCCCCTGGGGCTGGGGGCAGGCGCGGCCACGGCTTGCCGACAATCGACGGATCCGCGTTGTAGCGCTGGCGCCAGATCCGATCGCTGATCACGGCGATCAGATCAGGGGACGTGAACGGGTCATCGTCAGGAAAACCAGGACCGAGTTGGGTCGAGACGCCCAGCAGCCGGAACAGGTTGGCGCTCGTTTCGATCGTGCTGATGCGGACGGGTTCGAGGCCCGGCTCTGACAAATTGATCTCGGGACGCCACCAGGCCGCCGCGTCGGCGAACGCGGACTGCGTATTCCGGTAGTCCATGAAGTTGACGGGTGACAGCTTCTCCCTCGGGAACCCCTTCTCGGCGTTGCTCTCCCAGATCGAGACGAGCTGCTCCGGCTGCTTGAAAGGCAGCGGACGCAGCAGCACCGTATCGACGATGCTGAAGATCGACGATTGCCGTGAACAGCGGGCAGTACACGATCGCGGGCGTCATGCCCCCCGGTTCAACTTTCCTGAAGACGTGGATCTGTGGCTTCGTCTCAGCTGGGACTTCACCCGTCACAGCCGCGGCGCGCATTTCACCGAGGCGGCCGGTTTTCGCCACCGCCACTGTCCTTCAGCCTGGGTGGCGGATCCCGGTCGGGGTCGACGGCCGTCCGGCGCCGCGGCCAGAGGATGCCCCTCTCGCGCAGCACGTCACCGCGAGCGCAGGCTACTTCGAGACCTTTCGCGCGCGTCTGCTGGGCGGCCGTTTTCTGGTCGAATCTGACACCGCCATGGCCGAACCCGTGATTGTCGTGAACGAAACCCTCGCGAGGCGCCTGTTCCCAGGCGAACAGGCGGTCGGAAAACGGATTCTGTCCACGGCGCACCAGATTGGTCCGCTGGGGAGGAACCTGATGTTCACGTCGCGGGAGATCCGC
>JACDBQ010000831.1 GCA_013694845.1 Acidobacteriota bacterium | reverse complement strand
GTGCAGAACGGCCTCGTATTGCGGCTGTCGATCCCTGCCTCGGGCGAGATGGCCGGCCTGGGACCGGAACTGGCGACCAGGCTCGCGGAACAGCTCGGCGTGACGGCAGCAGAGGCAAAGAAGGTCGGCACCGCGGTCACCGAGCTCTCGAAAACCGTGGATCCGTCGGGCACCGCGGATGTTGAATTCGAGTTCCACAAGCTCACCGCGGAGCTGAAGGTCGTGGCCCGCCAGGGCAGCCGAACGGCCGAGAACCGCGTCCCGCTGAACGCCTGATCCCGCCGTTCCGTTCGATGCGTCTCTACAACACGCTCACACGCAGGGAAGAGGACTTCGCACCGTCGCAGGGGCGCACGGTCCGCATGTACACCTGCGGTCTCACCGTTTATGCGCGCGGGCACATCGGCAACTTCCGGACGTTCGTGGCGACGGACGTGCTCCGGCGGGCGCTGAAACATCAGGGCTTCGAGATGCGCCACGTCATGAACTTCACTGACGTGGACGATCGCACGATCCTCGAATCACAGAAGGCCGGCGTGCCCCTCCGCGAATACACCAGCCGTTTCATCGAGGCCTACCTCGAAGACGCCGTCGCCCTCGGATTGGAGCCTGTCGAGGAAAATCCCCGCGCAACCGACGACGAGAACATTGCCGCGATGGGTGAGACCATCAAGGCCCTCGAGCGCAACGGCCATACCTACGCAAGCGACGGATCGATCTACTTCAAGATCTCGACGCTGCCCGATTACGGCAAGCTGGCGCACCTCGATCACACCGGCATCAAGAGCGGCGCGCGCGTCGATTCCGACAAATACGAGAAGGAAGATGCGCGTGACTTCGTCCTCTGGAAGGCGACCAAGGCGGACGAGCCGACCTGGGATCCGGGTATCGGCCCCGGTCGCCCAGGGTGGCACATCGAGTGCTCGGCGATGGCCCTGCGCCTGCTCGGCGAGCCGCCGATCGACATTCACGCAGGCGGGGTCGACCTGATCTTCCCGCACCACGAGAACGAGATCGCCCAGAGCGAAGGAGCCACCGGCCAGCAGTTCTCACGCTTCTGGGTCCACGTCGAGCACCTGATGATCGAAGACGAGGATCAGGGGACCGAGAAGATGTCGAAGTCGCTGGGCAACGTCTTCAACCTCGCCGACATCGTCGAGCGTGGCTTCCGGCCGTCGGCGCTGCGGTATTTGTATCTCGGCACCCACTACCGCAAGCAGTTGAAATTCTCCTGGACCGCGATGGGTCAGGCCGAGGAAGCGCTCAAGAGGATCACGGACTTCCTCGCGCGCGTCGACGCCCTGCCGGCCGCGGCGGAGAGGGCAGCGGACGCCACCGCCGAGTCGACGCCGAGCGAGGCCATTGCCGGGAAGCTGGCGCAAGCGTCAAGTGCTTTTGCCGCCCACATCGCCGACGATCTGAACACTGCGGCGGGGTTGGGCGTGCTTTTCGATCTCGTGCGAGCGCTCAACACTGCGATCGACACCGGCGAGCTCGGCGCCGCGGACGCCCCAGCCGTCCGGGCGGCGTTCGAGACGTTCGACAAAGTGCTGGGCGTGCTCGCCCTCAGGCGGGTGGAAGACGAGCGCCCGCCCGTCCCGATCGACGAGATCGAGCGGCTGATCGAAGCCCGTAAGGCGGCGCGACTGGCCCGCAACTTCGCCGAAGCAGACCGAATCCGAAAGGACCTGGATGCGCGTGGCATCCTGCTCGAAGATACGGGTTCGGCGACGCGCTGGAAACGGAAATAGCGGCCCACGGGCTCCACCACGGCGGCCACCAGGAACACCATGGCCACGAAGTGGTCTTCATGAATGGGTCTTCGTGTGCGTTGTGGCCTTGGTGGTCCTTGTGAATGGAAGACGTGGACGGTAAATGGAAATGAACGCACCTGACATCAAAACGGCCCTCCCCGGCCCCAAGGCGAAAGCCATTATCGAGACGGACTCGAAGTTCGTATCGCCGTCCTACACCCGCGACTATCCGTTCGTGATCGCGCGCGGGGAGGGAGCCGTCGTCGAAGACGTCGACGGCAATCGGTTCCTCGACTGCGCCGCCGGGATCGCGGTGAACTCGACCGGGGTCTCGCACCCCGCCGTCGTCAAGGCGATCACCGAGCAGGTCGGCAAGTTCATCCACATGTCGGGCACCGACTTCTACTACGAGCCGCAGGTCCGGCTCGCAGAGGAACTGGCCTCGCTCGTGCCAATCGAGGGGGACGTCCGCACGTTCTTCGCGAACTCCGGCACCGAAGCCACCGAGGCCGCGATCAAGATGACGCGGTATCACTCGAAACGCCAGGGAATCATCGCTTTTCTCGGCGCCTTTCACGGCCGCTCGATGGGTTCGCTGTCGCTGACGGCGAGCAAGGCCATTCAGCGGCGGGGCTTCGCCCCGTTCCTGCCTGGCGTCTATCACGCACCCTACCCCGACGTGTACCGCTTCAACGGCAGCGCCGATGCCTGCGCCGAGGCGTCGCTCTCGTACATCCGCGACCAGATGTTCGTCCACCTGATCACGCCCGACGAAGTGGCAGCGATCGTCGTCGAGCCGATTCAGGGTGAAGGGGGCTACATCGTTCCCCCCAGGGCTTTTCTCGAGGGGCTGCGCGCGCTGACCACGGAGCACGGGATCGCGCTGGTGTGCGACGAAGTGCAATCCGGCATGGGGCGCACCGGAAAGATGTTCGCACTCGAACATTTCGGTTTGAAAGCCGATGTCGTGAACATTGCGAAGGGGATCGCGTCGGGATTGCCGCTGGGCATCACCTGCGCACGCGCCGAGATCATGTCATGGCCGCCGGGAGCCCACGCCAGCACGTTCGGCGGGAACCCTGTTTCGTGCGCCGCAGCCAAGGCGACCATCAAGCTCCTGAAAGACGAACTGATCGCGAACGCGGCTGCGGTCGGCGCGCATCTCATCGAAGGGCTCCGGCAGCTCCAGCAGAAGCACGCGCTGATCGGCGACGTCCGCGGCATGGGCCTGATGATCGGGATCGAGCTGGTGAAGGATCGGACGACCAAGGAACGCGCCGTGGGCGAACGCAACGCGCTCGTCCAGGCCATGTTCCGCAGAGGTGTTCTGGTGCTCGGCGCCGGCAGAAGTTCACTGCGCCTTGCGCCCCCCCTGGTCCTGTCCAGGGGTCAGGCGGACAGTGTGCTCGGGATCCTGGACGAGGCCCTCGTCGAAGTCACCGTCAAGGCGTGAGCGCGTCAGCCCGCTGATGGTTTAGGACTTCTTCGAGCGCGACAGCTCGAACGTCCCGTCGGCCAGCTTCGACTTCCAGTCGCCCGTGAACACGAGGATCCGCCTGCTGCTGGACGAACTGGAACATTGCTGGCGCCGCCGCCTCGTCCTGCCTGTCGCCGCCATCGTCGTGCTGCTGGCGCTCTCGCTCGCAACGAGCCTACGCATCATTGGTGCGCCGGCCGACGGAAAGCCCTCGCAAGATTCCCCACGTCAACCAACACTGGCGTCAGAAGTCAAGACTTCGGTTTGGGTGAGCTTCGGCGGACTCATGTCAGGGCCTCGGCGCCTCGGCCTACGCCCGGAAAACCGCCCTTCCGGCGCGAGTCTTTCGACGGCGGCTCCGGCTCGGGTCATCCGCGGGCCGGTCAAGGATCGGTTGGATCACGAGGTCGTGCACACCCCTGCGACGAAAGTGGCGCCTCCGCCGATGGGGGACGCCGGCAGGTCGTTTTTCAGAACTGACGTAGCGGGCTGCCCGCATCGCGCCGAGGCCCTGACATGACTCCGCCGAAGCGAGCACCGCACGGCCGTTGGCGAGTTGCGCCGCGGGTCGCGTCAGTTCGAAAACCTGCCGCAGGCGTCCTCTCCGCGTTCGCAGGGATCGCCACGGCTGCAACAACAAAACCCGGCTGCCGACACTGATCAGGGCGGGTGTACGGCTAACCCGAGCGAACGCGGGCACCGTCAGGCAGGCGCCGGAGGCGGGTTTTCCCCGCGTTCGGTGAGGCGCGGTAGGGCCGACCTGCCTTCGGCGCAGCAGACCGCTCACCATAACCCTTGGAAGTTGCAACACTCCGTCTGATTCCGGAGTGTCGCAGTCTGCCAATTGGGGTGCGGCGGCGATTAGTTCACAACCTCTCAGCACCGAGCACCTAGGAGCGTGTCCGAGTAATCGGTTTTCACGAAACCGCGCCTCGAAATCATTAGGAAAACCGCGCGGTCCGATCGCGAAAACCACCGATTTTGGTACTCGGACACGCTCCTAGCAGCGAGCCCCTAGTGCGATCTTGGCCTCGCTCTTGTTTGTCGTTCCGGACATGACCACCGCCCGGCAGCACCTGGGGAGAACCGGCGAGGATCTCGCCGCTACGGAGTTGACGGCGCTGGGGTACGCAATAGTTGCGCGGGGTTACCGGACGCGGTTCGGCGAAATCGACATCATCGCGCGTGAAGCCGGATCGGTCGTGTTCGTAGAGGTCCGGCGAAAGTCTGGGATCGGGTATGGTGCGGCGGCGGAATCCGTCACGCCCGATAAGCAGCGGCGGGTGGTGCGGATGGCGGTGGACTACCTGGCGAGAAACGATTTGTACGACAAATGTGCCGTCCGGTTCGACGTGGTGGCGATCGACGATCAGCCGACGGGTCCGCCGAAGGTGACCGTGATCCGGGCGGCGTTCGATGCGTCGCGCTGACAGGTCCCGCGCCCTGGTGCCCTGCCGCTCGCAAAACCGCTAAGCTGAGGGCATGGCGAAGGCACTCGCGTTTTATGGGGCCATGGCCGTGATCGGGGTGCTCGCATACTTCCGGCTCGAGGGAGAGATCCGGACGCCTGTCGTCTACGGCGTGCTCGGGCTGAGTCTCCTGTCGTCTGCCATCGCCTCTTACCTCGGGCGCAGGACACCGCCAGCTTCCCTTGCGGGCACGACGCGAACCTGACTTGTCCGCGCACGGTGCAGCAGAACAGGCCACCTCGATGGAACCGAACGAGCCAGTTGAGATCGGCCGCTTCCTTGACCTTCGTCAGGCGGAATTTGCGCTCTCCGTGCTCGAGGGCAGTGGAATCGCAGGATTTCTCGACCAGCCCTTCACCGCGTCGATAGCGCCGCACTACATGTTCGGGTCCGGCGGCGTTCGACTGTTCGTCCGGGCCGAAGATGAACAGCGGGCGATTCTCGTGCTCCAATCTCCGCAGGAGTCGAGTGACGAGGACGGGTTGACCGAGTAGCCAGCGTAGGGACACCGGCGGTCGGTCCAACCCCGGCGGAGGTGAAAACCAGCCCCCGTTTCGTTCCGGCCAGGAGCAACTGAGAGGGCACGCGGGCCGCGGGACCTTGCCCGGTGTTTGGGCCCTGTGGTACCATGACGCCTTCTGACAGTGCGGATCCGGGCTGCCGTGCGGCTCGTCTGCGACCAGGACATGCGGGAATAACTCAGTGGTAGAGTGCGACCTTGCCAAGGTCGAAGTCGCGGGTTCGAATCCCGTTTCCCGCTCCATTTTTTGAAATGTCGCGGCCCGTGGCCGCTCCTGCGCGCTCCTCTCCGCCGGCGCTTCGTCGCCGGCTCCGTTCCGCGCGCTGGGTGAGCAGGAAGATCAGGACTCCCGGGCGCGGTTTCGGAGGCTGGTTTTCGGACGCTGCTAGTAAGGTTAGCTAAACCTGAACATGATCCCTATCGGCCCACCGACACAGCGGTGTCGCCGCTCTCTGTAGACGCGGCCGGAATTTCCCTGCACAATTAGGCTTTCCGATCGGCGCCGTCGCCAAGTGGTAAGGCAGAGGTCTGCAAAACCTCCATCCCCGGTTCAAATCCGGGCGGCGCCTCCAAATTCCTTAGCAAATCAGCGAGTCTCGATCCTTCCTCGGGCGATTTCCATGTCAGTCGTAACTAAATCGTAACTCCAGCCGCACGATCCAGCTTCCGGGCTGCATCGTCCATATCGCCCTTCGACGTAATGTCGTAGCGGTCAAACACGCTCCGAGTGCGATGCCCGGACATCTTCATCGCAACGCTCTCCGAGATCCCCGCACGGACCAGGCTCCGGATCGCGGTGCGCCGGAGGTCATGCGGAATACGACCGGGGCAACCGGCCAGACGGCACGCCGTCTTCCACGCCTTGGTAAAGCTGACGATGAGCTGCGGCTTCTTCTCGCCGCCGCGTCCCTCGGCCGTCTCGCG
>JACDBQ010000407.1 GCA_013694845.1 Acidobacteriota bacterium | reverse complement strand
GGCGATGGACCCGGCGGCGCGGCTGGAGCTCGCGCTCCGACTGGGCGACGATGACGCGACCTTGCTCGCCGTGACCCGCGGCATTCCCGCGGCCGAGGCCCGGTGCGAACTGGCGCGTCGCCGCCAGGCAGGCCGGCGCGTCTCGGCGTCCAAACAGCGGTGACGCCGCCGCTCCTGCTGCGCGTGCACGAAGCGCTGGCGGCGGCCGACATTCCTCACGCGCTGATTGGCGCCGCCGCACTTGCCGTCCACGGCGTCAGTCGCTCGACGTTCGACCAGGACCTCCTCGTCACCGACACGGGTGTGCTGGATCTCCGGATCTGGGACTCGTTGGCCGCAACTGCCGGGATCGACATCCGGCGCGGCGATTATCACGACCCACTGGCCGGCGTCGTGCGCGTCACTGCCGACAGCGAACGAGACGTCGACGTGATCGTCGGCCGGGACGACTGGCAACGCGAGATCGTCCAGGAGGCGCTGACCCACGACCTGCGGGCCGGAGCGATCCCGGTGGCCTCGCCCGCGGGGCTGGTGCTCCTGAAGCTGTATGCCGGAGGGCCGCAGGACTTCTGGGACATCGACCAGCTTCGCGCCATCGGCGGGTCGGCCCTAGACGCGGCCGTCAATAGCCGCGTCGTGCGTTTGCCAGCCCCGATGCGCGAGGTCTGGACGCGCCTCGCGTTCGCCCCTTAGTCCACGATCCGCCGCGCTCAGTGAACAGTGTCACCGGCGATGCGCAGGGACATGCCACACAGAATAAGTGGCAGCACGCGGCGCGCGAGCCCTCGGGGGGAGTGACGCTCGAGACTTTCTACTCTGGATTCAATCGGGACGACGCTACCATCGTCCGAAGACTGGCGCAACCCAACAAAGGGAGGACGACGTGAGAGCAATCGCCTGCCTCGCAGCAACGATCGTGGCGACAGTGGTCGCTTTAGCTGCCACGCAGTTGGCACAGCCTGACGCCAAGGCGGTCGAGGACGAAGCGCAGCGACACTTCCAGGCCATCCTGCGCCTCGATACCAGTAATCCGCCCGGCAACGAAGCCCTGGTTGTCGAGTACCTGGATGGCATCCTGAAGCAGGCCGGCATCGAGACGAAGATCATCGCGCGCGATCCGAAACGCCCGAACCTGGTCGCACGCCTGCGCGGCAACGGCACGAAGCGGCCCCTGTTGATCATGGGCCATACCGACGTCGTAACGGTCGATCCGACGAAGTGGCAGCATCCGCCGTTCTCGGCAACCCGCGAGGGTGGTTACGTATATGGACGCGGCACGCTGGACGACAAGCCGAGCGTCACGGCCGGCCTGATGACGATGCTGCGATTGAAGCGCATGAACGTGCCGCTCGACCGGGATGTCGTGTTCCTCGCGGAAGCCAGCGAGGAAGGCAACGGCCCCTACGGCATCAACTACATGGTCGCCGATCACTGGCCCGAGATCGCGGCGGAATACTGCATCGCGGAGGGCGGAGGCGTGGTGCGTGAGGGGGGTCAGGTCCGTTTCGCCGCCGTCAGCGCGACCGAGAAGATCCCGCACACCATCAGGATCGTCGCCCGCGGTGTCGCCGGGCATGGGTCCGTTCCACTCCAGAGCAACGCGATCGTGCACCTGTCGCAGGCCATCGTCAAGATCGCCGCGTGGCGGACGGCGATGCGGCTCAACGCCACGACGCGCGCCTACTTCGAGGGGCTCGCACGGATCTCTCCACCAGACGATGCCGCGCGCTACCGCGCCATCGTCGAGGGGCGCGACGTCGAGGCCGTGCAGGATCACTTCGCGGCGAAGACCCCGCTGCTCTACTCGCTGCTCCGCACGTCGATCTCTCCGAACATCGTGAAGGGCGGACACCTGCGCAACGTCATCCCCTCCGAGGCCGAGGCGACCCTCGACATCCGGGCTTTGCCAGACGAGGACATGCCCGCCTTTCTCGACCGGCTCCGGGCGCTGATCGACGATCCCGCAATCGAGGTACTGGCGGGGGCGACCGGCAGCGTCCGGCCGGCAGCCCCACCGTCGCGGCTGGACACCGAGGCGTTCAAGGCCATCGAAGCGGTCAATCGTCGCGTCTACGGCGTCGGGACGCTACCCACCATGCTTGCCGGCGCCACCGACAT
>JACDBQ010000782.1 GCA_013694845.1 Acidobacteriota bacterium | reverse complement strand
GATCTGGCCTCCGCGCTCCATCTCGGTGCGGATCGCCCGCGCGATCACGGCCGAGTCGAACCTGACCACGTTGGTCTGGATCGACAGACGATCGCGCGGCGGGGTTTCGATAATCGACATGTCGCGGATCCCGGCGAGGGACATGTTGAGCGTGCGCGGGATCGGCGTGGCAGTCATCGTGAGGACGTCCACCCGCTTGCGGAGCTGTTTGATCCTCTCCTTGTGCGCGACACCGAACCGCTGCTCCTCGTCGACGATGAGCAGGCCAAGGTCGCGGTACTGGACGTCTTTCGAGAGCAGGCGGTGGGTGCCGACCAGGATTTCGACCTTGCCGGCCGCCAGGTCCTCGAGCGTCTGTTTCTGCTCGGCCTTGCTACGGAAGCGGCTCACCATGTCGATCCGCACCGGGAAGGCGGCAAACCGGCTCTTGAGCGTCTTGAAATGCTGCGATGCGAGGACGGTGGTCGGCGCGAGCACCGCGACCTGCTTCCCGTCCATGACCGCCTTGAAGGCGGCGCGCATGGCCACTTCGGTCTTGCCGTAGCCCACGTCGCCGCAGAGCAGGCGGTCCATCGGCGTCGGAGATTCCATGTCCCCGCGAATGTCGTTCACGGCGTTCTGCTGATCGACCGTCAACTCCCACTCGAACGAGTCGTCGAACTCCTGCGTCCAGTGCGAGTCGGGGCTGAACGCGTGGCCGGGGACGGCCTTGCGCGCGGCGTAGAGCTTGAGCAGCTCCTCGGCCATGTCCCGCATCGCCTTCTTGACGCGAGTTTTTGCTTTCTCCCACGTTGTGCCGCCAAGCCGGTCGAGCGCGGGCGTGGCGCCGCCGGTGTACTTCTGAACCAGGTCGAGCCGCTCGACGGGGACAAAGAGCTTGTCTTCCCCGTAGTAGCGGAGCTCCATGAACTCCTGGACCTCCTGGCCAACCTCGATCCGTTTCAGGCCGACGAACATCCCGATCCCGTGATCGACGTGCACGACGAGGTCGCCGAGTTTGAGATCGCGGAAGTCCGAGAGGAAGGTTCGCGCGGCGGAACGGCGCCGTTCGTGAGTCGCCTTGCGCTCCTCCTCGAACACGTCCGTCTCGGCCCAGAGCTGAAGGGCGGCGTCCGGCAGACGGAAGCCCTTGGACAGATGACCCTGCGCGACGAACACCGAGGCGGTGCGCGAGTCCTCCGCACGATCGACCGGGACCGCGAACACCTCGTAGTCGGCCAGGAGCTCCACGGTCCGTTCGGCGCGGCCGTGAGAGTCGGCAATGAACAGGACGGTTTCGCCGCGCTCCCGGGCACGGCGGATGTCGGCAACCCAGTCCGGAATCCGGCCGGCGAATTCCTGCGCCGGCTGCGAGGCGATGTGGGTGGTGTCGGAACCGTCTTCGAGCGACAGCGTCTCGAGAGCCGTGGCCCCTTCGAGCCAGGCCCGGGCTTCCTGCCACGCGATCACCAGCGTTGACGGGTCCGGAACCGTGTTGCCCTTGGACGTCGCCTCTTCGTAGCTCGCGAGCACCTGGGCGTGCAGCTTCTCGCCGTGTTCCGCGACTTCGTCGGGCTCGGACACCAGCACGCTGGGCTTGCCGTGCGACCAGAAGTAATCGAACACGGTGGCGGACCGGTCGGTGTCGTCACCTTCGGACAGCAGGTCCTGCAGAGGGACGATCGCGGCCTGGTCCAGCGGCAGGATTGAGCGCTGCGTTGCGGGATCGTAGGTTCGAATCGACTCGATCGTGTCGCCGACGAACTCGAGCCGTACCGGACCCTTCGCCCCAGCCGGGTAAAAATCGACGACGCCACCACGAACGCAGAACTCCCCGGACTCGTCTACAGGATCCTGCCGCGTATACCCGGCTGACGCGAGCAGGTCGCCAAGGTCGATGGGGGAGATGTCCTGCCCGGGTACCAGCGACAGCGACGTCGACTGCACGTGCTGCGGGGCGCTGACGCGCGGCAGGAGTCCGGCTGCGGACGCAATGACGATCCGCGCGGTGTCGGCCGTCAAGGCGTGCAGCACACGTGCGCGCGCCGACGCGATGTCCATGTGGGGGGCAAGGCCGCGATAGGGGTCCACCTCGTGTGACGGGAAGGGCAGCACTGCACGCGCTACATCCGTCTCCGAAAGTCCTTCCAGTGCGGTCAGAAAAAAGCGTGCGTCACCTGTCAGCCGTTCGACGTCGCTGTCGGTCGGCACGACCAGCAACACGCGATCGCGCGACGCGGCCTGTGCGACGAACAACGCCTTGGCCGAGGGCGTCAGGCCGGACACCCGTGGCGTACGCACACGCATGCCGGCGCGCTCGACGGCGCGCTTGAATAGAGCTCTCAGCGTGAGCGATGAGGGTGCGAAGGTGGCCATGTCGGGTTTCCGGCCTCCGGCCGGAACCTTCTATTTTATCCGATGGTGCGGGTGGCGGTTACTACGGCGTGGCGGTTCGCGAACCCGGCGATGTAAGGGAACGGATTCGGTTGATAATCGCGGTCGTCGAGAATCCTTCCTCGACCGGCACCCGCACGACGCGACCACCCCTGGCCTCGACGGTATCGCGGCCGACGATGGCATCCTCGCTCCAGTCCGCGCCCTTGACCAGGACGTCAGGCTGAATGGCTTCGATGATTTCCGCAGGCGTGTCATGCGGGAAAACGACGACGGCGTCCACCCATTCCAGCGCGGCGAGGACTTCCGCCCGTTCCGCTTCGTTGTTGACCGGCCGCTCGGGTCCCTTGTTCCTTCGCACCGACGCGTCCGCGTTCAACCCGATGATCAGTGCGTCTCCGAGCGCGCGGGCGTGCTGGAGGTAGCGGAGGTGCCCCGGATGGAGGATGTCGAAGACGCCGTTCGTGAACACCACCCGGCGACCCTGGTCACGAAGCGCGCGGGCGAACGCCGCCCCGTCTTCAACCGACCTCATCATCCTTCGAGAACTCGATCGAGCTCGAGAACGCCCACTGGTGTGGCAGCCGATAGATGCCGACGTCTTTCGTTCGCGATTTCACCCGGAAGGTATACAGCAGCCGGTGATAGTCGTAAGGGTAGCCGTCGGCTTTGTGAACGGCAATATCCAGCTTGTATGTGCCTTCGACCAGATCGAGCCGCTCGATCGAGAACCTCGCCTCGGCGTCGCCGAGAATGCGGACGGCCTTCAGTTGCTCGAGGCCCGTATTGGTCCCGTAACAGCACACCCCCTCGGCATTGAAGAGGCCGATTCCGATCACGAAATCATCGAGCGCAATCGGCGCACGGAGCTTCAGGTGAACCGTCAGTGGATCCCCGCTATGGAACACGTGGCCGGCGGTGCCATCGGCGCCCACCAGATCGACGGACGTGATTTCGATCTCGCGCGATCCCCAGCGCCCTTCCGTCGCCCTGAACATGTCCGCCGGAGCCACGGCGGTTTCGATCGGGTGATCCGGCAGGACGGCGCTCGCCGGCTCGTCGGGTGAGATCGTCACCGCGGACTGCCGGGCCCTGGCATCCCCGGCCGCGAGCTGCTGCTCCTCGCTTTTCTCGACGTCGGTGATATAGGCGCCGACGACCCGGATCGGGTCTCCCTGCAGCTTCATCCGGCCGCCGTCCATCCAGAGGGCTTCGTCGCAGAACTTCTCGACCAGCCCCAGCGAGTGCGTGACCAGCAGGATCGTCTTGCCGCGGCGCTTGAACTCCGCGAACTTGTCCAGGCACTTGTGGGTGAAGCCCTCGTCACCGACCGCAAGCACTTCGTCAACCAGCAGCACGTCGGGGTCGACGTGGATCGCGACCGCGAAGCCGAGCCGCATGTACATGCCGGACGAGTAGTTCTTGACCGGTGTGTCGATGAACTCCTGCAGCTCGGCGAACTCCACGATCTCGTCGAAACGGCGGGTGATCTCGCGCTTGGTCAAGCCGAGCATGATGCCGTTGATGAACACGTTTTCACGGCCGGAAATCTCGGGATGGAACCCGGCACCGAGCTCGATGAGCGCCGAGATGCGTCCGTTCACCCGGACGCTGCCGGTCGTCGGCTTGGCGATGCCGGCGACCAGCTTCAGCAGGGTGCTCTTGCCCGATCCGTTGCGGCCGATGACGCCGAGCGTCTGCCCGCGCGGCACCGAGAACGTGACGTTCCTGACAGCGGGAAACGTTTCCGCCGGCGTGAGATCGCGCACCAGACTGCGGGAGAGCAGGGCGCTCTTGAGCGTCGCGAACTGCCGGCGATTGCCGTAACGTTGATAGATCTTCGACGCGTTCCGCAGCTCGATCGCGTTCACACTTCCTCCGCGAACGTGTCCCGCAGCCGATCGAAGATGAAGTAGCCGAACAAGAAGAATGCGATCGAGATGGCGCCGAGCAACAGCAGCCAGCGGAGATGGCCGACCGGTCCGACGAAAAAGAGGATCTCCTGGTAGGTGATCGTCAGGTGCGTGAATGGATTGAGCTTCAGCAAATGGGCCTGCCACGCCTCATCGCCCGGGTTATTCGAATCTTCGAAGAGGAAGTAGGGGTAAATGATCGGCGTCGCGAAGAACCAGAAGGTCAGCAGGTTCGCGAGGATGTCTCGAAGATCGCGGAAGTGGACCGTCAACGCCGACAGAAGAAGCGCGAACCCGAGCGTCAGTATCAGCTGGATCAGCACGGCAACGGGAAAGATCGCGAGCTCGGTCAGACTCAACGGCCTCTGGTAATAGATCAGGAACCCCGCGAGTACCGTGAGGCCGAAGAAGAAGTGCACCATGTTCGAGAGCACAGTGACGATCGGCAGGATCTCGGCTGGAAAGAGCACCTTTTTGATCAGATTTCCTCCAGAGATCAGCACTCCGGACGACTCGATCAACGACGATGAGAACCAGGTCCAGGGAAGGATCCCGCAGAACATGAAGAGCGCGAACGGCGTCACCCGCTCATCTTTCGCGGCCGGCATGACATAGCTGAAGACGAACGAGTAGACCAGCAGGAGCAGCAGGGGGTTGATGAAGGACCAGAAGAATCCGAGCACCGAGCCGCGGTATCGTGCCTTCAACTCCCGTCCGACCAGACTCTGGATCAGCCCTCGATAACGGACCAGTGCAGCAAGGTTACGGAACATCGACCTGCAGGAGCATCGCGGTGATGTTGTCCGGCCCGCCCGCGGCGTTGGCCGCGGCGATGAGCCGGCCGCAGATGTCCTCGAGCGAACCGGATCGGTCGCCCAGCAACTCCGCGATCCGGTCGTCAGTCACGACCCCGAACAGGCCGTCGGAGCACAGAAGGTATCGTTCGCCCGCCGCGGGCCGGATCTCCACGACATCGATGTCCGGATCCTCGCCGCCCGAGAGCGCCCGGGTGACGACATTACGCCAGGGGTGCTGCCGCGCCGCATCCGGGGTCAGCGTGCCTGCGCGTACTTGTTCTTCGACCCATGAGTGATCGTGGGTCAGTTGGATCAGCCCGCCGTCACGGAGCACGTACACCCGGCTGTCGCCGATGTGTCCGACGCACGAATGGGTCGGGCCGAGCAGGATGGCGGAGGCGGTCGTCGCCATGCCGCGCAGGTCCTGCGAGTCGGCGATCGCCGCGCCGATCCGCCGGTTGGCCAGACGAAAGGCGGCTTTCAGGCGGTTGGCTTCGAAACTGAGCTCGGGTTCGAAGGGAAAGGGCCAGGTGCGGTTCTTATCCGCGCCGGCCGTTTCCTGGATGAAGGCGGCGATGGATTCCACCGCGACGCGGGACGCGACTTCGCCGGCGACATGCCCGCCCATGCCGTCCGCCACGATGAACAAGCCGACATCCGGACGCGTGGAATGACTGTCTTCGTTGCTGGTGCGCCGGAGGCCGGCATCGGTACGAACGGCCCAGGAGATCGGAAGCGCCGGCGTCATGCGGGAAGACTCAGGGCCTCGTGTCTCTCATCCGCTTCGACTCGCCGACCCGCATCCCGGCGGGTGCGCGGGAGGCGACCTGCAATCGCGCGACCGCTTTCTGCAGCGCCAGTCGCGCCCGCTCGTAGTCGATCTCCGTCGCCGGCTGCGCGAGCCGTCCTTCCGCCCGCTGCCTGGCCGCCTCGGCGTGCGATCGGTCGACGTCTTCCGCCCGTTCCGCAAGGGTGGCAAGCAGCGTCACCCGATCCGGGAGCACCTCGGCGAATCCGCCCGCGATCGCCAGATAGCTTTTCTCCTGGCCCTTCCGGTACCACATCTCACCAACCGCCAGCGAGGCAAGCAACGGCGTGTGCCCCGGGAGGACGCCGAAGTAGCCCTCGATTCCGGGGATCTGCACCTCGTCCACCTGCTCACGCACGATCAGGCGGTCCGGCGTGACGATCTGCAGGTCAATGTGTGTCGGTAGAGCCATGTCCTTCTAGCTTTCAGCTGTCAGCTGTCAGCCTTCAGCTCCAGCTTTCAGCTTCTCAGCTTTTGAGCTGATGGCTGATGGCTGACAGCTGATGGCTATTGCGCCTGCTTCATCTTCTCGGCCTTTTCGACGGCCTCTTCGATCGTGCCCACCATGTAGAACGCCTGCTCCGGCAGGTGATCGTACTTGCCGGCCACGATCTCCTTGAAGCTCCGCACCGTGTCACCAACCGGAACGTATTTGCCCGGAAGTCCCGTGAACTGCTCGCCGACGAAGAACGGCTGCGACATGAAGCGCTGGATGCGCCGCGCCCGACCGACCGTCAGCTTGTCTTCTTCCGACAACTCGTCGATGCCGAGGATGGCGATGATGTCCTGCAGGTCCTTGTAGCGCTGGAGGATCTGTTTGACCGCCCTCGCCACGTTGTAGTGCTCGTCGCCAATGATACGCGCGTCGAGGATCCGTGAGGTGGAGGCGAGCGGATCAACGGCCGGATAGATGCCCAGTTCGACGATCGCGCGCGACAGGTTGGTGGTGGCGTCGAGGTGCGCAAACGTGGTCGCGGGCGCTGGATCGGTGTAGTCGTCGGCGGGAACGTAGATCGCCTGGACCGACGTGATCGAGCCCGTCTTGGTGGACGTGATCCGCTCCTGGAGCTCGCCCATCTCGGTCAGCAGGGTCGGCTGATAACCGACCGCGGAGGGCATCCGGCCGAGCAGCGCCGACACTTCCGACCCGGCCTGCGTGAACCGGAAAATGTTGTCCACGAACAACAGCACGTCCTTGTTCTCGGCGTCGCGGAAATACTCGGCGACCGTCAGGCCGCTCAGCGCGACCCGGAGGCGCGCACCCGGCGGCTCGGTCATCTGTCCGTAGACGAGCGCCGCGCGCGACTTCGACAGGTCGTCGGCGTTGATGACGCCGCTCTCCTGGAACTCGAGCCACAGATCGTTGCCTTCGCGCGTCCGCTCGCCGACGCCAGCGAAGACCGACACGCCGCCGTGCTTCATCGCGACGTTGTGAATCAGCTCCTGGATGATGACCGTCTTGCCGACGCCGGCGCCACCGAACAGGCCGATCTTGCCACCACGAACGTACGGTTCCAGCAGGTCGATGACCTTGATGCCGGTCTCGAACATCTGCAGCTCGGTCGACTGGTTCTCGAGCGTCGGCGCCTTCCGGTGAATCGACCACCGCTCTTTGGACAGGACAGGGCGATCGGGGAAGTCGACCGGCTCGCCGAGCACGTTCATCACGCGTCCCAGGGTCGCCGCGCCAACCGGCATCGTGATCGGAGATCCCGTGTCCACCGCCGCCATGCCCCGCTGCATGCCGTCGGTCGGCTTCATCGCGACCGTGCGCACGCGGTTCTCACCGAGGTGCTGCTCGACCTCGACGATCACATCGATGGGGGTGCCGCCGACACCGTCGGACTTGATGTGAACGGCGTTGTAGATCTCCGGGAGGTGTCCCCCTTCGAATTCGATGTCCACCACGGGGCCGATGATCTGGACGACCTTGCCGATCTTCTGCGCTGTTGCGACTGCCGTTGCCATGTGTCCTCTTTCATCAGTGCTCGCGGGGCCCCACCCCCGCTCGCTCGCGCTCGGCGGTTGCCGCTCCGCGGCACTTCACCCCGTCGCCTCACGCGGGCCGCGGGCGCTTGCAACGCCCATACGGCCGCCGGTTTCTCATCACACCTTCGTGACTCCAGATGACAGCGGAGGGCTGACAGCTGAGAGCTTGTTACAGCGCCTGCGCGCCCGATACGACCTCGATGATCTCGCGCGTGATCGCCGCCTGGCGGACCTTGTTCATGTAGAGCGTCAGCCCTTCGATCATGTCACCGGAGTTGCGCGTCGCGGCGTCCATGGCGGTCATCTGCGCAGCATAGAACGCGGCGTTCGATTCGAGCAGCGCGCGAAAAATCTGAACCTCGACATGGGTCGGGATCAGGGTCGTGAGCAGCTGCTCGGGGCCCGGTTCGTACAGGTAGTCGGTCGTGGGGGCCGTGCCCTCGGGCGCCTGGATGTCGAGCCGGGGAATCGGCAGCAGCCGTTCCACCACCACGCGCTGCACCATGACGGACTTGAATTCGTTATACACGAGGTAGACGCTGTCGACCTCATGGTTGAGGAACGCGTCCATCCCAGCCTTCGCGATCGCCTTGGCGTCTTCGTATTTCACCTTGGCAAACAGGTTGACCTGTTCATAGCGGACCTGGAAGCCCCGGCGCGCATAGAAATCGCGGCCTCGCCGGCCGATGAGACCGAGCGCGACTTCCCGACCCGGGCTTTCGGCAATGAACTGCCCGGACGACTTGATGACGTTCGTGTTGAAGCTGCCGCACAGCCCGCGGTCCGCCGTAATGACGAACAACAGCACCCGTCCGTCCGCTTTTGGCGGATTGCGCTCGTCGAGCAGCGGGTGCGTGGACGGATCGACTCGCGATGCCAGGCTGTTGAGCACACGGAGCATCTGCGAGGCGAACGGCCGCGCCTGCTGCGTACGCTCCTGCGCGCGCCGCAGCTTCGACGCCGCGACCATCTTCATCGCCTTGGTGATCTGCTGGGTCGACTTGACCGCGCGGATCCGGCGCCGGATATCGAGTAAAGAAGGCATCTCTTCGTGCTCTCAGCTTTCAGCGCTCAGCTGTCAGCAGCGTTCGGCCACCTGTCGCGGCGCTGAAGGCTGAAGGCTGAGAGCTGACAGCTTCTTAGGCCGCCGCCGTCTTTCTGGCGGCGACAAACTGCTCGCCGAATTCCTTGAGCGACTGGTTCAAGTCACCCTTGATCGCATCGTCTATCTGCTTCTTCTCCGCGAACGAGGACATGAGCTGCGGCTTGCGCGTGTCGAGGAACTGGAACAGTTCCGTTTCGTAGACTCGCACGTCTTCGACCGCCACGGCATCGAGGTAACCGTTCGTGGCCGCGTAGATCACGATGACCTGCTTCTCGACCGGCAGCGGCTGATACTGGGGCTGTTTCAGCACTTCGACCAGGCGCTTGCCTCGATTGAGCTGGTTCAACGTCGACTTGTCGAGATCGCTGCCGAACTGCGCGAACGCCGCGAGCTCGCGGTATTGCGCGAGGTCGAGACGAAGCGAACCGGCAACCTGGCGCATCGCCTTGACCTGGGCGGAGCCGCCGACGCGCGAGACCGAGTTGCCGACGTTGATCGCCGGCCGCACGCCCTGGTGGAACAGGTCGCTCTCGAGGAAGATCTGGCCGTCGGTGATCGAGATGACGTTGGTCGGGATGTAGGCGGACAGATCGCCCGCCTGGGTTTCAATGATCGGAAGCGCCGTCAGCGATCCGCCGCCATTGGCGGCGTTCAATTTCGCCGCCCGCTCGAGCAGACGGGAGTGCAGGTAGAAGACGTCTCCCGGATAGGCTTCCCGGCCTGGCGGACGACGGAGCAACAGCGAGATCTCACGGTAGGCCTGCGCATGCTTCGAGAGGTCATCGTAGACCACGAGCGCGTGCCGGCCGCTGTCGCGGAAGAACTCGCCCATGGTGCAGGCCGAGTACGGGCTGATGTAGAGGAGGGGGGCCGGATCGGAGGCCCCCGCGGCCACGACGATGGTGTATTCCATCGCGCTCGCTTCTTCGAGGGTCCGCACCACCTGGGCGATCGTGGACTGTTTCTGCCCGATCGCGTTGTAGATGCAGATGACGTCCTTCCCCTTCTGATTGATGATCGCGTCGATCGCGACTGCGGTCTTCCCCGTCTGTCGGTCGCCGATGATCAACTCGCGTTGACCGCGGCCGATCGGCACCATCGAGTCGATGGCCTTGAGGCCGGTCTGCATCGGCTCCTTGACCGGCTGACGATCCACGACGCCCGGCGCGATCCGCTCGATCTCGGAAAAACGCTGCGAGACAATCGGACCTTTGCCGTCGATCGGCTGCCCGAGCGCGTTCACGACGCGGCCGCCCAGCTCCTCGCCGACCGGCACCGAGATGATGCGGCCCGTGCGCTTGACGATGTCCCCCTCGCGGATGTCCTTGAACTCGCCCAGCAGCACCGCGCCGACACTCTCCTCTTCCAGGTTGAGGGCGATGCCGTAGATCCCGTGAGGGAACTCGAGCATCTCGCCGGCCATCGTCTTCTCGACGCCGTGCACGCGCGCGATGCCGTCGCCGATCGAGACGATCGTGCCGACTTCGGCGACGTCCACGTCGACGGCGTAGCTGCCGATCTGGTCACGGATGATCTTGGAGATTTCTTCGGCTCTGATGTCCATTGTGCCTTTGTCTGCTTTTCTCAGGGCTCGCGGAGCCCCACCCCCGCGGCTTGGCCGCAGGCGCTACTCGGCAGCTCCCGCCGCCAGACGTTCCCTGACCTTCTGCAACTGGGTGGTCACGCTGCCGTCGTACACGGTGCTACCGATCCGCGCGACAGCGCCACCGATGATGGACGGATCGACCCGGGTCTCGAGCTGGACCTGGCGGCCGGTCGCGCGCACCAGCCCCTGCTGAAGCGCCGCTGCACGCTCCGGCGGAAGCTCGATCGCGGTCGTCACCTGGGCCCGCACGATCTGCGCATTCTCCATGAGCCGCGACTCGTAGGCGGTTGAGAGCTCAGGCAACAGCGCCAGGCGATCGCGGTCGGCCAGCATCAGCAACAACTTCGAGAGGACGGGGGATATCTGGCCGGCCCGCGCGAGCAGCTGCTCGACCACCGCGCGCTTCCGCTGGACGGGGATCGCGGGATTCGAGAGCGTTCGCGCCAGGAGCTCGTTCCCCGCGACGAGCCGGGAAAACTCGCCAAGGTCGCGGCCGACCTGCTGGATGTCGGACGATTCCTTGCGCGCCACGTCGAACAGCGCTCGCGCATACCGGGTCGCCGCGACGCGACTCGTCATCGCGCCTCCTTCAGCTGCGACGAATAACGGTCGACGAGACGAATCTGGTCATCCGGGCTGATGGTGCGCCGGATCCGCTGCTCGGCGACACCCACGGCAAGCTGCGCGGCATGCTCGGTCAGTTCGCGGTGGGCGACCCGCAAGCGCATGTCGATCTCACGGCGTGTCTGCTCGAGCAGACGTGCGCGTTCGTCCGCCGACGCCTGCGTGATCCGAGCCTGTTCGGCGGTCACGTCCTCTGCCCCTTGATGGCGCAGCACCTCGAGCTCGGCCGGCAGCGCCTGCATCCTGCGGTCGATCTCGGCGAGCTGGGCCGAGGCGGTCGCCCGCATCTCGTCCGCGGTCACGAGATCCTGCCGGATCTGCGCGCCGCGCGAGGCCAGGTACGCCGCAAAGGGCGACCGGAGAAAATAAACGAGCGCGCCGACCATGACGCCGAAGTTGAGGAGACGCGCGCCCATCGTGACCAGCGGATTCCCCTCGGCTTCGTGTGTGTCGGAGGCGTGCGCGTCTTCCGGGTGTGCCGGTTGTGCCCCCTGGGGCACCGGTGAGTCATGCTGGGGCGCAGCCGGCGGGGAGGCAGGTTGATGCGCCACGGCCGGGACCGCCACGCCGAAGACGAGCGCAAGAAGAGCCGCACTGACGATGTGACGGACGGTGATGGCGCGCACTACGACACTTTCCGTCCGAGAATGCGCTCGGCGACGGCGTTGCCCAGTGCGTCCGCGTCCGCTTCGAGGCGCCGCTTCGCTTCTTCTGTCTCGGCCTTCAGCCGATCGGAGGCTGCCGCTACCTGCGCATCTGCCTCGGCGCGGGTGCGCGTCATCGCCTCGGTTCGCTCGACCGTGGCCGCGCGTCGCATCTCGTCCATCTGCTTGTAGGTCTCGGCACGGGCGGCCGTGGTCTTGTTCTCGAACTCGGCGGCCGCCGCCTTCGCCTGGTTCGCTGACTGCTCGGCCAGCTCGCGCGCCGACCGGATGGCCTGTTCGCGGGCCTGCATGGCCCGCATGACCGGACGTAAGAGCAGGCGGTCGATGATGACCGTCAGCAGCATCACGAAGAAGATGACCCAGAACACCGACAGATCCGGGAGCACGTACCCTCCGGCCCGCCATCGCTCCGTCGGAGCGTCGGCGGGGCAAGCCCGCAGGCAGACTGGTTGACTCGGTCCGGCCGCGACTTTCCGCGACGGCGCAAAACGTCAATTTATACCATCGTGACGGACCTGCGCGCAACGGTCAGCTTGTACCGCAGCCGTACAATGTGGACCAATTATCCAACAATTCCGACAGATTCAGGCTATTTGAAGACTAACGAACTGTTATCAAGGATTCGCGTGGCGCGGTCACCCGACCGATGATCGCCGCGATCAGGCCGGCGCGAACCAGTTCCTCGAGCGCCGGCGCGGCCGCGTCCTGGCTGATCGCGACCAGCAATCCACCCGACGTCTGCGGATCGAACAAGAGGTCGGAGATGTCCCCGGGGACGTCGGGACCGATCGAGATCCGGGCACCGAAGTGCTGTCGGTTGGTGCGCCCGCCCCCCGGCACGTTGCCATCCGCCAACTCGCGGGCGCCTTCGAGGAGGGGCACCGCAGCTGCCTCGATCTCGAATCCACAGGTCCCACCAGCTGCCATTTCGGACGCGTGACCGAGCAGCCCGAAGCCGGTGATGTCGGTGCAGGCGTGCACGCTTCCGGGCGGCAACCGTCCAATCACCTCGGCCGCCGGGCGATTCAGCGCAATCATCGATCGGATCGCCGCAGCCACGGCGGGGTCGGTCGCCCGGCCGAATTTCAGCGCGGTTGCAATGATGCCTGTGCCGAGCGGCTTGGTGAGGATCAGCTGATCGCCCGGCAGCGCACCGATGTTCGTAAGGATCCGGCGAGGATCGATCTCACCGGTGACCGCATAGCCGAACTTGATCTCCTGGTCCTGGACGGTGTGCCCGCCCAGAAGCGCGACGCCGGCGCGGCCGAGGGTCTCGAGACCTCCCGCGAAGATGCGGGACAGGATAGTGCGCTCCGCGTCCTTGGGGAAACCCGCAATCGCGAGGGCCGTCAGGGGCCGGCCTCCCATTGCGTACACATCACTCAGTGCATTGGCGGCGGCGATCTGACCGTAGGTGAACGGGTCATCCACGATCGGCGTGAAGAAGTCGACGGTCTGGACGAGCGCGCGGGTCTCATCCAGCTTGTACACACCTGCATCGTCCGCCGTCCGGTAGTCAACCAGGACTCGGTCGTCGTGCGTCACGGGCAGGTCGCCCAGGACCTGGGCGAGCTCACCTGCGGCGAGCTTGCTCGCTCAACCGGCGCAGGCGGCGTAGTCCGTCAGTCGTTTCATGCTCGTCTTTCCCATCAAGAACAGTACATCGTCGTGGCGTTCCGCGTCGATCAGCGGCCCGTGAGCTGCTGGTACAGCCTGTTCAATTCATCTTCGCTCTTGAAGTCGACCTCGATACGGCCTCCCTTGCCTCTGCGGGCGATCCGTACCCGCGTACCGAGCGCAAAGCGTAGCTTCTCTTCGGCCGCCCGCGTGTGCACGTCCGCCGGGGCTTCTTCGCGCGGTTTTGCCGGCTCCGCACGTTTCTTGACGATCGACTCGGTTTCGCGGACGGAGAGGTTGCGCGAAACCACCTCGCGCGAGACGCGAAGCTGGGTATTCTCGTCGGGTAGCGACAGCAACGCGCGCGCGTGCCCCATCGAGAGGGATCCGGCACCGAGGTTCTCGAGGATCTCGCGTGGCAGCTTGAGCAGCCGCATGAAGTTGGCGATCGTGGAACGATCTTTTCCGACCGCCTCCGCAATCTGGTCCTGGGTGAGCTGGTAATCGTCCGACAGCCGCCGATACGCCTGCGCCTCTTCGAGCGGGCTCAGGTCTTCACGCTGGATGTTCTCGATGAGCGCCACCGCGAGCAGCCGCTCGTCGGGAACCTCACGTACGACGACGGGAACCTTGAGCAGGCCCGCACGCTGCGACGCGCGCCATCGTCGCTCACCCGCGATGATCTCGTAACCCTGCTCCGCCTTGCGAACGATGATCGGCTGAATGACGCCGTTGGATTTGATCGAGCGCGCGAGCTCTTCGATCCGCGTGTCGTCCATCACGGTGCGCGGCTGGGCGCGGTTCGGACGAAGCAGATCGATGTCGACGTCGAGCGACCGGTCCCCGGTGCCTGGTGCGGTCGGTGCCTCGGGGATGAGCGCGGCCAGGCCGCGGCCAAGAGCGGGACGTTTGTCAGCCATGTTGCCCCTCCATTTCGGGCAGGTTGGCGCGTTCGCGGGCCAGGAACTCGCGCGCCAGCGTGAGATAGGCCTCCGCGCCGCGGGATTTCACGTCGTATAACACGGCCGGCAGGCCGTGGCTGGGTGCCTCGCCCAGACGGATATTGCGCGGAATGACCGTGGTGTACACACGGTCTCCGAAGAACGTGCTAATGTCCCGCGCGACTTGCTGCCCCAGGTTGGTGCGCTCGTCGTGCATTGTCATCAGCACCCCGGCGATGTCGAGTTGCGGGTTGAGGGCGCCCCTCACCCGGCGCAGGGTGGCCACCAGATCGGCGAGCCCTTCGAGGGCGAAGTACTCGCAGTTGAGCGGAATGAGCACGGCGTCGGCGGCGACGAGGGCGTTCAGCGTGAGCAGGCCGAGCGACGGCGGCGTGTCGATGAAGATGTAGTCGAATGAATCGCGGAGCGGGTCGAGCACGCTGCGCAGCCGCAATTCTCGCTGGGGCAGTGGAACGAGGTCGATTTCAGCGCCCGTCAGGTTGCGGTTGGCGGGGATGAGCGAAAGACCGGCCATCTGGGTAGGGAGGACGAATGCGTGGGAGTCGACGTCTTCACCGGTGAGCGCTTCGTAGATTGTTCCGCCGGCCGCGGTGTGACCTTTGAGGCCGACCCCGCTGGTCAGGTTGGCTTGCGGATCGAGGTCCACCAGGAGTACGCGCTGGTCCGCCAGGGCCAGGGACGCGGCCAGGTTGATTGCGGTGGGCGTCTTGCCGACGCCGCCCTTTTGGTTTGCGACGGAGAGGACGCGAGCTGGCATTTTGGGTGTATGACCAACAATGCCTCGAACGGCGCCGTGGTTAGACTCATTCTATCGTCGGGACTGAGGAGCGGTCAACGAAACCATTCAAGTGATGGAAGAGGCAAATCGCAAGTAGGTTCAGGTTTTTAGGCACCTGAGTCGGCTCAACCCCCGACGGGGGCCACCTTTTGTTCTCTATTGATCAGTCCGCCGATGTTCCACGTGGAACATGGCGCCGACTGTCCTCTTTCGGAGGAGGCTTAGACGGCTTTGGAGCGAATCCAGCAGCGGAACGGTTGAGTCGAACTCCAGCGGATGGATGATGTGACCGGGGACGTCGGGTCCTGATGGGCCCCTGAACAACAACAGGTGTCCGCCTGGCCGAAGGAACGCCTGAAACGTCATCAGCATGCGAGCTTCGACGCGCACCGCCCTCACGGAAAGAAGGTCGAAGTGCTCCAGCAGCTCCGGTCTCCCGAGGAGCTCCTCGCACCGGGCGTTCTCGACGACTGCATTGTGAAGGTCCAGGTGACGGACCGCCTCTCTCAGGAAGGCGGACTTGCGCGCCTTGACTTCCACCAGCGTCAATCGCACCTGGGGACCGAGTGCCATCGCGAGGGGCAAAGCGGGAGAACCACCGCCGGAGCCGATGTCGATCAACTCGCGAATCGAGGTCGTCGCGACCGCCCTCGCCGCGACGACAGGCTCCAGTAAGAGACGGTCGATCGCCTCATCCGGGTCGTCGAGCGAGGTGAGATTGATCTTGCGGTTCCACCGCTCCAGAAGCTCGTAGTAGACACTGAGATGCAGCGCGAGCTCTTCGGCGAGAGGAACCCCCATTTTCGACGCCCGGCGGATCAGACGGGTGCGGAAGTCTCGCGGCACGAGAGGAGCTTATCGTATTCGGGGTGCGCGGTTCGGACGGGGGGATTAACGTCGACGGTCGATATATGCGGCGAGAACCGCAACGGCTGCCGCGGTCACGCCGGGAATGCGCGCGGCCTGCCCAAGAGTAGCTGGACGCACCTCACCGAGCCGCTGAATCATTTCTCGCGAGAGGCCCGGAATGGCACCAAACTCCAACCGCTCCGGGATGCTCCGTTGCTCGCTGCGCCGGAGTCGCTCCACCGACGCCAGCTGCCTCCGTAGGTAGCCTTCGTAACGAAACTCGGTCTCGACGCTCGCAATGTCCACCGTCCTGGACGTTTCGGTGAACTCGAAGCTGAGATGCCCGGACGAGACCAGGTTCGCCAACCGCACTTCGGGCTGCTTCAAGGCCCTGGCGGCGGGCACCCGCGCTCCCGAGGGTATAACTACGGTCGCCCCGCGCACAGATTCGCAGTTCCGCTGAAAACGACCTCTGCGCTGAGCGAAACGATCCCAGCGCTCCTCATCTACGAGACCAACCCTCCGACCGCGCTCCGTCAGGCGCAGGTCGGCGTTGTCGGTCCGGAGAAGCAGCCGATGCTCCGCCCGGGAGGTGAACATCCGGTACGGCTCCAGGCAGCCCTTCGTGGTGAGGTCGTCAACGAGAATACCGATGTAGGCCTCGTCGCGCCCGAGCGAGAACCCGGGCTCCATCCGCGCACTGAGGGCGGCGTTCAAGCCTGCGATGAGGCCCTGGGCGGCGGCCTCCTCGTAACCTGAGGTGCCGTTGATCTGACCTGCCAGGAACAGTCCGGGAACCCGATGCGTTTCGAGCGTCGCCCGAAGTTCTGTCGGCTGGATGAAATCGTACTCGACCGCATATCCGGGTCGCAGCGTTACCGCCTCCTCGAGGCCAGGCAGCGCGTGAACCAGCTCGTTCTGAAGCTCAGCCGGGAGGCTCATCGAAAAGCCGTTCACGTAGATTTCGTCGACATCGAGCCCCTCGGGCTCCAGGAAGATCTGGTGGCGCTCTCGGTGCGGGAAGCGCATGACCTTGTCTTCGAGCGACGGGCAGTAACGGGGTCCGATCCCGGAGATTTGCCCATTGTAGAGCGGGGAGTGCTGGATATTCGCCCGTACCAGGTCGTGCACCCGGTCGGTCGTGTGAAGCAGGTGACAGTCGATCTGTGGGCGATCGATGACGTCGGTGCAGAAAGAAAAGGGAACGGCGGGTTGGTCGCCGCTCTCCTTTTGAAACGGCGTGAAATCGATCGACTTCCTGTCGAGGCGCGGTGGGGTGCCGGTCTTCAATCTGCCCCAGCGAAACCCACAGCCTTTGAGCGATGCGGCGAGGTCCTGGGAGGGAGGCTCGCCGGCGCGACCCGAGGGTCTCTGCTCGGCGCCCACGTGCACCAGTCCGTTGAGGAACGTTCCCGTCGTGATCACCAGCGTCTTGCAGGTGATGACGCTCCCGTCTGCCAGCTCAAGGCCGCGTACGCCAGTGGTGTCCCTGACAATGGCGACGGCGGGAGTAAAAATCCAGTCGATTGAGGCTACCCGGCGGAGTGCAGCGCGGACCCAGTCGCGGTAGCGCCGTTTGTCGGCTTGGGCCCGGGGTGACCAGACGGCCGGACCACGACTTCGATTCAGGACCTTGAACTGGATCCCGGTGGCGTCGATGGCCCTGGCCATGAGCCCGCCCAGGGCGTCGATCTCCCGAACCAGGTGTCCCTTGGCCGTTCCACCGATAGCCGGGTTGCACGGCATGTGCGCCACCGTATCGTCCGAGAGGGTGCAGATCGCAACGGAGCAGCCGAGCCGAGCGGATGCCCACGCGGCCTCAACCCCTGCGTGCCCGGCGCCGACCACGACGACGTCGTAGAGCTGCATCCCGGTTACTTGCCGATGCAGAAGCGATCGAAGATCGCGTGTAGCGTGTCGTCTGGTGTCCGGTGGCCCGTGACCTCTTCGAACGCGGCGCGTGCTTCGGCGCAATCTGCGGCGATGAGCTCTTCAGGCAGCCCCGCCGCGGCAGCTTCGCGAGAGCGATCGAGCGCCACGCGCGCCCTGGCGAGCAGCCCTACGTGCCGGACGTTGGTGAGCGTCGGTGTGTCCCGGTGCAGCTCGTTGAGTCCCAAGCCAGCGGCAATCTGCCGCCTCAACGTCTCCACACCGATACCCAGCGGTGCCGAAATTTCGACGGCACCGTCCCTGATCGAGGGATCCACCCAGGCCGATGGCAGGTCCGCCTTACTGAGAACCATCAGTCGCCTTGCAGGAACCGTTGATTCGAGCAGCGCACGATCCTCGGCTTCCAATGGCCGCGAGCGATCCAGCAACACCAGCGCGAGAGCAGCGCTCTTCGAAGCGGATGTTGCTCGGTAGATCCCCTCTCGTTCAACAGGATCATTGGTCGAATGCCTTATTCCTGCTGTATCGACCAAAGTCACGTTGATTCCGCCAATTTCCACTCTTTCACTCAGCAGATCTCTGGTGGTGCCCGCGACATCGGTGACAATCGCACGATCCGCGCCGAGCAGTGCGTTGAACAGCGTTGACTTCCCGGCGTTCGGGCGTCCCAGGATGACGACCTGGGCACCCTCGCGTACAAGCCGGCCCGCGCCGGCGTCTCGCAGTAACGCGTCGAGTGACGCGATGACGCCGCCGATCTCCGATGCGACCTGCGCCCGATCAACGAAGTGATAGCCCTCGCCGGCGAAGTCCAGCGATGCTTCGAGGCGTGTCGACAGGTCGAAGAGCGCGGTGTCAAGGGCCGCAATTCGCGCCGTCAGCGTACCTTCGAGCTGATCGAAGGCACTACGCGCCTGAAGCGGTGTGACCGCCGCGACGAGGTCCTGCACTGCCTCGGCCTGTATGAGATCCATCCGCCCGTGCAGGTAGCCGCGGAGGGTGAACTCTCCCGGCTCGGCGAGCCGGGCCCCGGCTTTCATGGCTTCTCCCACAATCGCATGAAGAAGGACGGGACTGCCATGCGCGCTGATCTCGACGACATCTTCGCCGGTATACGACGCGGGGGCGGGAAAGAATGTGACGATTGCGCGATCGGAGACGTCCGCGCAGTCGATGCGCACGAGTGTCGCGTACCTTGGCTGGAAGACCTGGTGACGACTCAGGGCGATGGCGACACGCGCGGCGTCCGGTCCGCTGAGTCGCACAACCCCGATGCCTCCTCGACCCTCCGGCGTGGCGATGGCAACGATCGTGTCCTCGGTAGAAAAGGGCATCTCAATCGTCAACAGCCGATCGACCGATCAGTCAGTAACAGGTACCGCGGTCATCCGCACGGTTCGGCCTGCGCCCAACGTAATCAGCGATTCACGCTGGCAGTTTCAGCTTACCCGCTTCGCGGAAATGATGACGGTCTTGAGGAACGCGTCGCCGATGCTCTCGGAGGCCAGCGCGGGATCCTCGGCCACCGTGAGATGCACGATGCGCCGGGAGTAGGGGTTCAGCGGCCCCATCTCCTGCGACGCGCGGTTGGTCTTCACCTTTTCCATCGTGAAGCGCGTCATCTGCCGCAACTCGGCATCCTTGCCCTTGCGATAATCGAGACAATCCACAACGAACGACCGATCGTCGTCCAGCTGCCGGCGAAACGCGGTGTTGACGATGACCTGCAGTGCGTCGAGTGCTTCGGCCCTGCGGCGGAGCAGCGCCTCACCACCGTCCCCGCTGATCTCGACCCGGATGCCGTCCGGCGTGTCGTTGATTGCGACGTCGAGGGAAAGCCCCATGGCCGCAAGCGTGTCGACCGCGAATTGACGAACCCGCTCGTTCAGCTCCATTACTTTCGCTCCTTCGCCGCGACCGTCTTGCCGCCGCCGGCATTCTTCAACTGGCGTTCGGCCGGTGGTCGTACCGAACGCACCGCCGGGGGCCCGATCATCTTGTTCGTCAGCGCCTGCTGCCCGATCGCCCACAGGTTACTGACCGTCCAGTACAGGACCAGACCGCTCGGCGCCCAGATGAACATGAACATGAAGATCAGCGGCATGAACATCATCACCCGCTGTTGGGTCGGGTCGGCGGTCGATGGCGTCATCCTGGTCTGCACGAACTGCGTGATGCCCATCAGAACCGGGGTAATGAACAGGGGATCGTAAACCGAAAGGTCCTTGATCCAGCCCACGAAGGGCGCGCCGCGCAATTCGATCGCCACCGACAACATCGCGTAGAACGCAAAAAGAACCGGCAGCGTCAGAAGCATCGGCACGCACCCGCTGGCGGGGTTCACGCCGCGCTCCTTGTAGAGCTGCATCATCTCCTTGTTCATGTTCTGGCGTGCCGGATCGGTCATCTTCAACTTCGAGTAACGATCCTGGATCGACTTCACCTCGGGTTGAATCTCCTGCATCCGTCGCATCGAGACGACGCTCTTGTGTCGCAGCGGGAACATCACGATGTTGATCAGCACCGTGAGCACAATGATCGACCAGCCGTAGTTGCCGATGTAGACGTTGACCCACTTCAAAGCCCGCAGAAGCGGCACCACCAGCCACGAGAACATTCCGAAGTCGATCGCGCGAACGAGGTCGCGATCGATCGCCGCCAGCACGTCGAAATCCTTGGGGCCGAAAAAAAACGCCGCGCCGTTCGGGGCCGCGGGGTAGGTCGCCGACCAGGCAATGTAGGGAGGTGGCGGATCCTCGGCGGGGTCCTTCGCCTGCATCGGGATCACCTGGTAGTTGAGCCGCAGCTGCTGATTCTTATTGACCGCCGCGCTGAGGAAATAGTGGTCGTCCACTCCGGCGAAGCCGTAGGTGCCCTGCTGGTTCGCGATCGTCGGTACGTCGGACGCGCCGATGCGTTCGACATCACCGTTGGTGTAGTAGAGCGGGCGCGGGGAGGCGTTATAGCCGCTGGTATTGACCTCCAGGTTGGTGCCGATCGCCGGCCCCCACTGGATCGTCGGAATAAGCGCCTCCGATCCCCGAGTCACCGTGGCGGTCAGGTGCACCACATACGGCGAGTTCGGATCGAACGAGAACTCCTTGCGAACCGACAGACCTGCTGCATCCTGGAATTCGAAGCTCAGCTTCTGCGCAGTGGTTGTCGCGTCAACGCTCGACGCGCTGGAGCGATAGAGCGCCTCTGCCAGCGACCTCGAAACGGCGGCGTCCTCGACGCTGAGCGTCATCGGTCTCGACAACCCGGCGGGGGCGTCATGCGGCACAAGCTCGAGCGGCTCGTGCGCGGCGTTGAGGTACTTCTTCAGGCGCCAGCTCTTGATGGCGGCCCCGCGATTCGTGAAGACCGCGAGGACGGATCCGTTCTCGAAGGTGATGTCCCGCTCCGTGGCGTCGGCCGTGAGCGGCGCTGTGGTGGGCGCCGATGGCGTTGCCGCTTCGACGGCCGCCTGCGCCGATGGCGCCGCGCCTGTCGCCGGATCCTTCGCCGC
>JACDBQ010000760.1 GCA_013694845.1 Acidobacteriota bacterium | reverse complement strand
CCCGTTGGGGGCGGGGCACGGACCACCGAGCGGGTGCAGGCGGTCCTCGTGATCGATCCCGGTGTGGACGTCGACGCGATTGTCCGGCAGGCAAACGCGCAACTGCAGGACCACCAGAGAGTCCGGGCCGCGGCCGTCTGGCAGGGCGAGCTTCCGCGCACGGACGGCACCCGGAAGCTCAAACGCCGCGAGTTGAAGGCGTGGTTGGCCGGCCAGGCCCCTGCGACGCAGGCGACATCGGCTGGGGGCGGGATGAGCGCCGTCCTTCAGCGCTTCGCGCCCGGCCGTGCGATCACCCCGTCTACGACGATCGAGGAGCTCGGGCTGAGCTCCCTCGAACGTGTCGAACTCATGCTGGCGATAGAAGAGACATTCGACGTGACGGTGGACGAAACACGCTTTGCCGCGGCCACCACGGTGGCTGATCTCGATGCGCTGACCCGCGGACCCGATGCCACGGCGCCCGCTGCTCTCCAGTCGGCCGAGCTCTTCGAGTCTCCCTCCTGGAATCGCTCCGGCCTTGCCCGCGCTGCGCGCAGGCTGAGCCTCCCCACCTGGATCCTTCCACCGACCCGCGCCTTCATGCGGATCGACGTGCGTGGTCTGGAAAACCTGCGGACCCTGCAGGGCCCCGTGATCTTTGCGGCGAATCATCAGAGCCATCTCGATACGCCGGCGATTCTGAGGGCCTTGCCGCCCCGATGGAGGTACCGCGTTGCCCCGGCGATGCTGAAGGAGTTCTTCACCGCACATTTCCACCCGGACCAATTCGACCTCCGACGGCGTCTTACCAGCAGTTTCAGCTATTACCTCGCCTCGCTTTTCTTCACCGCCTTTCCACTGCCGCAGCGCGAGGCGGGGGCCCGGCACGCGTTGCGATACATCGGTGAGATCGTCGAGAGTGGCTACTCCGTGCTGATCTTCCCGGAAGGGAAACGCACAGACGCCGGCGAGATCATCGAGTTTCAGCCCGGGGTGGGGATGATCGCGTCACGGCTTTCGGTGCCGGTCGTTCCGGTTCGGCTCGAGGGGTTCGAACGGATCCTTCATCGTTCATGGAAATGGCCCAGCCGTGGGGTCGGACGGGTGACGTTCGGCGCGCGTATGTCTTTCAGTGGCAATAATTACGCGTCGATTGCTCGCGAGATCGAGCAGGCCGTCAGAGAGCTGTGACAGCGACGGTAGAGGTTGAGGTGCGCGCCATAATGTGGCACAATCTTTGTTTGGAAAGGACAGCGCTTGAGCAAGGATGATCTGATTGATGTGCAAGGCACCGTCGTGGCGGTGCACAGCGGCGGCCTGTATCGAGTGGCATGTGACCAGGGCCATGAAGTTCTTGCGCAGTTGAGCGGCCGGATGCGCCGCTTCCGCATCAAGGTGGTCCCGGGCGATCGAGTCACGGTGGGCGTTTCCCCCTACGATCCAGTCCGCGGCATCATCACCTTCCGCGCTCGCTAAGTAACCAGTTTGAACTCCCACACCACACAATCCAACAGTCCTGGTCGACGGCGAGGCGCCCGAGCTCCGCGCACAGGCGGCCGTCCCGCGCCGCGACGAGAACCGACGCCGGTGCAACCGACACCAGTCACCAGGCCGCAGGCCAACTACGATCCGAAACCGGTCGCGTTCGAGACGCTCGGTCTCGAACAGTCCCTGATCGAGGGCGTCCGCGTGCGCGGCTTCAACGCCACCACGCCGATTCAAAGCGCCGTGATCCCTTTCGTCATGGAGGGCGACGACTTGATCGGCTGCGCGGCAACCGGCACGGGAAAGACAGCGGCGTTCCTGCTGCCGATCCTCAACCGCATGCTGAAATCGCGCGAGGCGGCGCCCGACGAACGCGGTTACACGCGCGTCCTGATCCTCGCCCCGACTCGCGAGCTCTGCGTCCAGATCGCCGACGACGTCGAGGGGTTCACGTATCACACCGACATCACCAGCGTCGCGGTCTACGGCGGTGTGGACATGGGCCCCCAGGAACGCGCGCTGAGATCCGGAGTGGACATCATCATCGCCACGCCGGGTCGGCTGATGGACCACATGCGGAGCAAGACGGTCGCGTTCGACAAGCTCGACACGCTCGTGCTCGACGAGGCCGACCGGATGATGGACATGGGCTTCTGGCCCGACGTCCGGCGCATCGTCCAGGGACTCCCCGATATGGCCGCCCGGCAGACGCTGCTCTTCTCGGCCACGATGGCGGAAGAAGTCTTGAAGCTGGCCGATGAACTGGTCATCGAGGCAAAGTACGTGCAGATCGGGTCCCTGGCGGGCGCCGCCAAGACGATCACGCACACGGCGGAGGCGGTTCCCTCGGCGCAGAAGACCGAGTGGCTCGCCAGGTTCCTGCGTCGCGCGGACGGCCCGGTCCTCGTATTCGTGCGGACGAAGTCGGGCGCCGATCGTCTCGCCCGCAGGCTCGCCGCCTCCGGTTTGAAAGCCGCGGCCCTGCACGCCGACCGAACCCAGCAGCAGCGGACGCAGGCCATCGAAGGCTTCCGAAGCGGCAAATACCGGGTGCTCGTCGCCACGGATGTCGCGGCCCGCGGCCTCGACATCGACGGGATCACCCACGTCGTGAATTTCGAAGTGCCCACCAGCCGCGATACCTACGTCCACCGGGTTGGCCGCACGGGCCGGGCGGAAGCGACGGGCACGGCGTTGACCCTGGTGGCGCCCGAGGAATTGCGCGCGCTCGAAGCGCTCAAACGATCGGTCGGCATCGAGATGCAGGGATGATGGACGACAGGAATCCCCTCACTCGCCCGCTCGACCTTCCCGAGGGTCCGGCCGGATCTCAGGACCTCCAGGCACCGGATCCGGCGGTGCTGCCGTCAAATGCCCAGGTGTCGCCGGCGACGGGGACCACCCCGATGCCGTCGGCCGCGAACATGAAATTCAAGTCATGCCGCTGGCGCTGCGATCCCGAAGCCGGTGAGTTCTGCACCCACCGCGACGTTCTGCCATTCGCCGGGAAGGAAGGGTTCGTTCCTGAATCCTGGTGCCCCGACTGCGCGTTCTACAAGCTCCGCCGGACGCCGAAGAAGCGAGACTATAACGCGTACTAACGGGTTCTCACTCCGTAAACTCCCGCGCCAACTCGATCCACTCTCCGTCCGGCGCGAGCTCCTGGTAGGCCTTCCAGTGGGGCTTGGCCTCGGGTGAGTGCCCGGTCTTCTCGAGCGTGACCGCGAGATAGAAGTGCGCGTCGGGGTAGGACGGGTTGAGGGTCACGGCATCGCGATAGCACCTGAGGGCCCTGTCGAAGCGTCCCAGGTCGTGCAGGATGTTGCCGAGATTGAAGTGCGCTTCGAAGCAGTCCGGCTCGAGACCGATGGCCCGCTCGTACAGCGCCTGGGCCTCGATCAGTTCGTCTCGCGCGTAATGAATATTGGCGAGGTTGACGATGGCCGGCACCAGGTCCGGATCGACGATGAGGGCTTTCCGGTAGGCGGCGGCCGCCGGTTCCATGTGGTTCTCGTCCCCATCGTCCAGGCGCGACCCTTCCACGAAATACCTGGCGGCGAGGGCGGACTGAGGGTCGGCGAAGGGGAACTGGAGTGAGGCGTCTTTGCCCTGCGGCCGCGGCGCAAGGGCCTGCCGCCTCGCGCGGTGCTGATCGAGCGCGACGACTTTTGCGAGGGGGACGTCGCTGGCTCCGACGGCGTCGTGAAAATCGAGCTGCATCTGCCCCTGGCGTTCGGCGGCGAGCGACCGCAGCACCGTCTTGAGCGGCGTGCCGCGCTCGAGCTCGGCAGCCAGCTGTTTGATCGTCTGCAGGTCGGGGAACGTATATTCGCGCAGCTCGCGCGGCACGTGTGACTGGTGACGCAGCAGTCCCCACTTCTCGAGATACCGCAGATGGTTCTCGGTGACGCCGGGGTACAGACTGCGAACATGCCGGTGCCCGACCGGCCCGCCGGCTGATGACGAAAACGACGTCATTTCTCCGGAAGATGGGCCGAGAGGGGATCGGTTGTCAACTCCAAAACGGCATTGGTTGATCGGCGGGAGGTCGGGCCTACAATGAGCGATGCTCCTTGCGGGCGATATCGGGGGAACGAAGACATTGCTCGGCCTGTTCGCGCCGGCGCCGGATCGTCCGCGCCCGATCGAGATCGGCGAGTTCGTCACACTGGAGTACGACGCGCTCGAGCCGATGATCCGCGAGTTCCTCGCGGCCCAGAACATTGAAGCCCGGCGGGTCGAAGCGGCGTGTTTTGGAGTAGCCGGTGCCGTCACCGACCAGGTGGCGCGCTTGACGAACGTTCCGTGGCTGGTGGACGGGGCGTCGATCGCGGAGGCCTTTGCGTTCAAGCGCGTGCGGATCCTCAACGACCTCGAGGCCCCGGCTCACGGCGTCACCGTGCTGGAGCCGTCGGAGCTCAAGACCCTTCAGCTGGGCGTGCCGCTGCCTGACGGCAACGCGGCGGTGATCGCTGCCGGTACGGGACTCGGCGAGGCGATGCTGCACAACGTAGACGGCCGGTTCATCCCGGCGGCCTCCGAGGGCGGGCACGGTGACTTCGCGGCCCGCACACCCAGAGAAATGGAGATGGTGAGCGCGCTGATCCGGATCTTCGGCCGGGTCGGCGTCGAGCTCGTGATCTCGGGGCCGGGTCTCGTGAACATTTACCAGTTCACGCACCATTCCTTCGGCCGCGGCCCGACGATCACGCCGAACAGCCTGGCGCCCGCGCATCTCTGCGCCGGCGTCGGCCCCTCGAAGGACTGGGCCGACCTCCCGGCCCGGATCAGCCAGTCAGCCATGGAGCACCGCTGCGACCATTGCGTCGAGGCGTTCGACATTTTCATCCGCGCATACGGTGCCGAGACCGGCAACCTGGCGCTGCGCTACGTCGCCACGGCCGGCGTGTACATCGGCGGAGGCATCGCGCCCAAGATCCTCCCGTCCTTCGAGTCCGGCGTGTTCATGGACGCGTTCCGCGACAAAGAGCCGATGGCGCACCTCGTCGCGACGATTCCCGTGTCCATCATTCTCAATCCGGATGCCGGCCTTTTCGGAGCGGCCGTGCGTGCGCAGCAGCTCTCGCTCGAGGGATAGCGCGTGCGATCGCGTTCCGCGTCACTCCTGACCGTTCTCGTGCTGCTCGCCGCTGGCTGCAGCGACGACACCGGGGCGCCGTCCGCCGGGCACACGTCCGGGATGCGGCCTTCCATTCTGCTCGTCACGCTCGACACGACCCGGGCTGACGCGATCGGGCCTGACGCGGCCGGGATGCAGACGCCGGCGTTCACTGCGCTCGCGTCACGAGGGATGCGGTTTCGCCAGGCCTACGCGACCGTGCCGGAGACTCTGCCCTCGCACGGTTCGATGATGACCGGGCTCTACCCGGCCGGACACGGCATTCACGAGAACGGCCGCTTCCTCTCGTCGACGCACCCGGTGCTGGCGGAGCGACTTCAGCAGGGCGGCTACCAGACGGCTGCGTTCGTCTCGTCGTTCGTCCTTGCGAAGCGCTTCGGCCTGGCCCGAGGCTTCGAGGTGTACGACGACCAATTGCGCGGCGGCGCAGAGAGAAGTTCGAAGGAAACGACCGACCAGGCGCTCGCCTATCTCGCAGGCACCACCACCCGCCCGAGGCTCGTGTGGGTCCACTATTTCGATCCGCACACGCCGTATACACCGCTCGAGCCTTTCCTGGGCCGTCACGCCGGAAAGCCGTACTTCGGCGAGATCGAGCAGATGGACGTCCAGCTCGGGCGGCTCGTCCAGGCATTCGAAGCAGCCACCACCCGCTCCGGCGGAACGGCGGCAATCATCATCGCCGCAGACCATGGGGAAGGGCTGGGCGAGCACGGCGAGCAGCAGCACGGCCACCTGCTCTATCAGTCCACGATGCGCGTGCCGCTGCTGATCGTGGGCCCCGGCGTCACGGCCGGCGTCAATGAGACACCGGTGAGCACGCGTCGCATCTTCCAAACAGTGCTCGACTGGGCCGGGCAGGAGTCGAGCGGCAGCCTGCGCACGGCAGCCCAGGAAGTCGTGCTCGGGGAGGCGATGAAGCCTTTTCTCAGTTACGGCTGGCAACCCCAGATCATGGCTGTTGAAGCTCGCGCGAAGGCCATCCTCGCGGGCAAGGTCGAGACCTATGACCTGGCCGCCGACCCGGGCGAACTGCGGAACCTTGGATCCGGCACGAGCATGCCTCCGAGTATGCGCAAGGCGCTCGACGAGTATCCCGTGCCGTCCATCGAGACGGCGCGGGCACCAGACAATTTGAGCGACGACGCGCGACGAGGCCTGGCAAGCCTGGGATACGTCAGTGGAGGTTCGGCCCCTGCCATCCGCAAGGACGCACCCCGCCCCGCCGATATGACGAGCCTGTTCCCGATCGTCGACCTGGCGTCCGGCCTGTTCGTGCAGGAGCGGTATGGGGAGGCGATCCCGCTGCTGAAAGAAGTCCTGGTACGGGATCCTTACAATCTCGATGCGGCGCTGCGCCTTGCGACTGCGCATTCTACGCTGGGACAGGACGTCGAGGCGGTCGCGGCATTCAAGAGAGCCGCCGCCATCTCACCTCGTTCTCCCGACGCCCGGCTGTATTTCGCGCTCCACTACGCGCGCGGGAACGACTGGCCCCACGCCGTCCCGATACTCGAGCGGATCGTTGCCGAGCAACCGGAACGGCTGGCGGCCATCGAGGGACTCTCGAATGTCAGAAGAAGGCAGGGACGGTTGACAGAAGCTGTCCAACTGCAGAAGAAGATCCATGCGTTACGGACTCCATCAGACGCAGAACTCCTGGACCTGGGACAACTCGCTATGGCAGCCGGGCAGACGCCGGTGGCGATCCAGGCATTCGAGAAGGCGCGAACCTCACAGGGTGCGTCCTTCAAGCACCATCTCGAGCTCGGGGTGCTGTACCTCGCGGCTCGGCGGCTTGCGGAGGCGAGGGAAGCGCTCGATCGGGTGCCGGCCACCCATCCCGAGTACCCCATGGCCCTATTCAAGCGTGCCCAGGTGAGCGTGCTGCTGAACGAGCCAGATC
>JACDBQ010000759.1 GCA_013694845.1 Acidobacteriota bacterium | reverse complement strand
TGGAAGCTTTTAGCTCCGCAGCGCCTCAGATGGTTCGATGCGCATGGCGCGGCGCGCCGGCAGCGTGATGGCTGCAGCTGCCACCGCTCCGAGGACCACTGCCGCGGCGATCACCGGCGCGGCATCGAACGCCGGCACGCCGGCGACGACATGCGGTAGTGCGGCGGCGACCGGGACCGAGACCGTGAGGCCGGTGAGCAGGCCCGCGAGCAGCGGCATTCCGGTCTTTACCATGAGAAGCGTCGCGATGGCACGGGGATGCGCGCCCAGCGCGAGCCGAATGGCAATGTCGCGGGTTCCCGCCAGCGTCAGGTAGCGCGCGAGACCGTAGACCCCAGCGGAGGCAACCAGCAGCCCCATCCCGGCGAGACAGGCGGCGAAACCGCTGAAGAAGCGCAAAGGCCACAGCGCCATGTCTAGCCGACGTTGCCCTGTTACCGGGGCCTCGAACGCGAGGGATGGATCGAGAGCGTGAACCGCGCTCGAGATCTCGCGCGCTAGCCGATTCGGTGCGTGACGGCTCCGGATCGTGGCGTTCAGATGCGACCCGGAATCCTGCGCGAAGGGAACGTAGAGCCTCGGCTCGACTTCCGGGTCGAGGGGATGCTGCACAGTGTCGGCGGCGACCCCGACCACCGAGCGCCAGCGCCGCGTCTCCCCGGAGCGGCCGAATGCGATGCGTCGGCCGATGACGTCCGCCGCACCGAAAAATCGCCGCGCCGCTTCGGCATTCAGGATCACGACAGGTTCGGCGCCACTCCGGTCGCCCGCCGAGAACGCCCGGCCCCGCACCAGCTGAACCCCTTCGGCCTTGAAGTAATCGGCAGTGACTGCCAGAGAGATCGTCGGCGCGGCATCGCGAGCCAGGTCCTGAACACCTCGATCCACCGCCACGGTCGCGTGACCGCGGTGCGGCGCTTCGAGAGCAATCGGGGATGCGATCGCGACGGCATCCACGCCAGGATGAGCTCCCAGGCGTTCCACAAGGTCGCGGACGAACCGTTGTAATTCGTCGGGATCGCGCGCTCGGTCGGGCGGCAGTGGGAGCTCGAGTTCGAGCCGGTTCGCCGGATCGAATCCGAGATCCACCCGTGCGGCATGTCGCAGCCCTCCGGCAACGACGAAGGTGCTGGTGAGAAGGCCGGCAGCCAGCGCGGTCTGCGCGAAAAGGAAGCCGGCCCGTGTCCGTCCCGCGCGCAGAGTGCCGCTCAGCGTTGACGCTGTTCCCGCCAGCGTGCCTGCGAGCGTTGCCGGCCGCCTGAAGGCCGACGAGGCGCCCGTCAGGACCGCTGAGACCAGCCCGGCGGCGGCCGAGAACATGATCACGCAGCCGTCGATCCGAAACCGGATAAAGAATGGAATGAACTCCGGGATCAGGAGCGGAATACTCGTCACCACCCACGCAGATACAACCATCGCGGCCGCGGTCGCCGCAAGGCAGAGGAGGATCGGTTCCAGTAACAGCAGTGCCGTGAGCCGCGACGGCGAGGCGCCAAGAGCCGACCGAATCGCGAGTTCCCTTTTCCGCGCCTCACCGCGCGCCAGCCACAGATTTCCGAGATTGGCGCATAACAGCAGGACGAGCAGGAGCGCCCCCGCTTGCATCGCGCCAAAGAACGTCCCGGTCGCGGCCAGCGCCTCACGAGTGACGGGCACGGCTGACAGTCTCCACTGAGACTGGGAACTTGGATATTCTGTTGCCAGTCGAGCCGAGACGGCGCGGAGCGCTCCATTGGCCGATTCGACACTTTGCCCGTCGACGAGACGCACCACCGTCCGCCACGCGCGTCCCTCGCGATCGTCCAGCGCCCCGGGCGTTGTGTCGAGAACGGTTCCAAGCGGCAGCCACAGGTCCTCGGCTTCTGGAAACAGGAAGCCCTCTGGCATCACGGCGATTAGAGGTCGAGCAATGCCATCCAACGTGACGTAGCGATTCAGGATGTCTGGCGCGAGCCCATAGCGGTCGCGCCACAGCCGGTACCCAATCGTCACGCCGTGGACGCGCCCGCTCCTGTCGTCCCCGTCATCAAAGCTGCGGCCCATCACTGGAGAGACCCCAACCGCGCGCCAGGTGTTCGCCGTAACGATTGCCGCACGAAGCCGAACGGGCGCATGTTCGCCGTCTGCGTAGGAGACGCGCCGTTGGGTGTGGGCCGCCACATCCGAGAAGAGACGCGCCTGCCGAAGGTCCATGACGGTCGCGAGTGAGAGCGGCGTGTCGACCCATCCATAGGGCGCGTATGCCTCCGTAACTGAGACGATCCGATCGGGAGACGCGTACGGCAGCTCTGGGTGCGCCACCGCATGGAGGATGCTGAAGGTCACCGTGTTCGCCGTCAGGCCCATAAACAGCATCGTCAGCGCGAGCAGCGTGAATCCTCTCGCCCGCGCGAGTCCGCGGGCCGTAACGATCAGGTCAAGCAGTGCATTCGTCATTGGCGTCTCCGTCTTGCGAAGACGAGTTCGACGTTGGAGTGTTAACGCCGACTTGCCGCTATCGGCGCTATCCTGCCGGCGCGAATCTCATAAAGGAATCGCAATTTTAACGTCCGACGGTACACAGGCGAACGCTCACGGCAGTCTGACGGGTCAGAGCGGCGCAGTGTGAGCGTGCGGACGTACTCAGGGCGCACCGAAGGTCATTTTCCTCGCCAGCCGATGACAAGGTGTTGGGCATGTCGTGCCCCGCCTTTCGTTCTCCGCGAGTGCCGCAAGCTCCTTCGGATTCTCGAAGTGCCTTCGGTCGTGCAGACGTGGGATACGCGCCAACGCAATCGTCTGTCGTCGCCGCTTCGCCCGTGGCTGCTGGAAAACGTGCAAGTTCTCTTGGTTATCGGGCTCGAAACGGCTGCCGCGCCCCCGGGCTTCGCGGCTCGACCGGGACGGACCCGCCGGGGCGGGCCCGGCGCCGTCAGGCGCCTGGCGCATGCCAGACCACCGTATAGCGCCACTCGAGATGGAGGTACACACGGACGCCCGGCAGCAGGGTCCGGTAGGCCTCACGCACGCCGCCGTGCTGCAGGCATTCCTCCCCCGCGCCGTGCCTTGCGTAAAGGACATCCAGGCGGCTGCTGCTCCGCGAGGGCCTGAATGCACGGCGGAGGGCGCGGGCCGCCACCGCGGCAGTGTTCCAAGGCGCGTAGCGCGGACCGCGGCGCGTCGTGAGGTCCTGGATAAGCGCCGTGCCGCCGGGCGCGAGTGCGGCACGTACGAACGCGACGAATCCTTCGAGCGGCACGTGATGCGCCACCGCGGCGGAAATGACCAGGTCGAACGCCGCTTGCGCGGGAGGCCCACCCACCGTCAGATCGTGGACCTGGAACTCGGCGAGCGGAAGATCGCGGCTCCTGTCCCTGGCGAGCGCGATCATGCCCGGGGAGACGTCCAGACCGAGCGTCGAGATGCCGCGGCCGGCGAGCGCACGGGTGAGCATCCCGTCACCGCAGCCCACATCGAGCGCGCGGCGGACACCGGCGGGCACCTGAGCCAGGAGGAAGCGCTCCGCGGGCAGAAGCACATCGCCGCAGTCCTCGGCGGCGAGCGCATCGGCGATTGCGTCGAAGTCGTTGATGAGTGCAGGTGTCGGCTTGATCATGCGCCGCGCCGCAGTGTAGCAGGCTCGCCGTTGACTTCACACGGGCTTCGTGGCGACGATCGAGACCGCCATTCTGGGGGCTTAGAATGTGATAAATGCGCGACAGAGCAAGCCGCAGCACCCCGCGCCAACGGATCGCTAACGCGACAGCTCTTTCGTGTAACGATCGAACACGCTGGACGGCTTCCGCATTCCTGTAACCGCGAGAGCTACGGGAGGCGAGTAGGGCAACTAGAGTCGCACCTGTCCTTCCATCCTCAGTGGCGTCCGGGGCGCGTGGTGAAGGCTACCAAGGGGGCCGGGCGCTGTCCCTCGTGACGGCGTGATCGTGCGGGCGGGGCGGACCGCCCTACCCGATGGCCTGCCTTCGAGCGGGCGCGCCACCACCTGACGCCCAAACCGTCGCAGCGCCTCCCGATGCACCTCGTAGTTGGGGATCGCGCGACCCAGCGTGGCCAGAAGCCGCGGGCGTGCTCCGGATCGGCAAGGTGCACCGGTTCGTGCGCGACGACGACCCAATGAGCTTCATAGCTTTATTCTTCTGATCTCTTGATCTCTTGTGAAGAAGCAGTGGCTGCCGTGCGACGTACTACTCGGTGCGTAGCGCTGCAAGTGGCTCGGCAGACGCGGCGCGCCAGGCGGGTAGGAGGCAGGCGAGCAGGCCGAGCACGATGAGCACGCCGGAGGCGCCGGCATACGTTGCCGGATCGAGGCCGTTCACTCCGTAAAGGAGATTCGCCATCAAGCCGGACAGAGCGGTGGCCCCTGCGATGCCGATGGCGGCGCCAGCGAGCAGCGTCCATGCCGAGCGGCGCATGACCGCCACGGCGAGCTGCCGCGGCGTCGCGCCCAGTGCGAGGCGAATACCAAACTCCGCCATCTGCTGCGTGACACTGTACGAGATTACGCCGTAGACGCCGATCACCGACAGGACGAGCGCGACGACGCTGAACACGCCGAGGACGCCCGCGGCTGTGCTGCGGGGTAACAACGCATCTTCCACAAGACGCTTCATCGTCTTCACGTGGTAAACGGGCTGCTGCGGATCGATCTCGAGGATGCGTGACCGCACCGGTTCGATCATGTCTTCAGGGCGTCCGCTGTCGACGCGGACCGCGAGCATCATCATCGTCGTCCCGACTGCTTGTGAGAGGGGCACATACAGTTCGGGAGAAGGCGGCTGCGTCACGTCGCTGTGGTGGACGTCGCCGACACTGCCGACAATAGCGATCCAAGGACCAGTGGCCTCCACACCGCCGAAACGGATGCGGCGGCCGACTACCTCTCCGCCGCCAAGGTAGCGCCGCGCGAACGTGCCGTTGACAACCGCCACGCGTTCCGACTGCTCGCCGTCGCGTGCGTCAAACGCCCGGCCGCTTCGGACCGGAATGTCCATCGTGCCGAAGTACTCCGGCGTGACCACGCGCAGCGCCGTCTGTGGTTCCCGGCCTGCCTGCGGCGCGGCTTCCCCGTCAACCGTCAGTTGTATCCCGCGGTCGTAGGTGCTGAAGGGCAGGACGTTGACGAAGGCTGCCGATGCGACACCGGGCAACGACGCGATGCGGGCTAACGCATCGTTATAGAACTGCCGACGGCGCTCCGGCGTGGGATACCGATCCTCCGGCAACGTCAATGCCATCGTCAGCAGTCCTTCCGCCGCAAAGCCGGGACTCACGGCCTGCAGTCGCGAGTAGCTGCGGACGAGCAGCGCCGCGGTGATCAGTAGCAGCGTTGCCAGCGCTACCTCGGCGACGGCCAGCGCCGTACGCAGACGGCGCATCCCTCGACTGCCACCCATTGAGGCTCCTTCCTTCAAGCCGTCCTGCAAGCGCGGGCGCGCCGCGCGCCACGCCGGCAACAGGCCGAACAACAGCGTCGTCAAAACGGCGGCCGCAAGCGTGAACTGCAGCGTCGAGCTGTCGACACCCAGCTCGCTCACGTTCGGCATCGTTGTAATCAGAATCTCCGGAAGCGCGACCTTCAACGTGTCGAGCGCCAGGCCGGCCAGCAGCACGCCGACGATGCCTGCGGCGATCGAGAGCAGCAACGATTCCACCAACAGCTGCCGCGCGATGCGCCAGCGGCTGGCGCCGCCGGCAGCGCGGACGGCAAGTTCACGCGAGCGCGAGAGCCCGCGGGCAAGGAGAGACGGGGGTGTCGCGCAACAGCCAGCCCCAGCCGCCGACAAGCAGGTTCGCGACGTTAGCGCACGCCAGCAGCAGTACCAGAGTTGATGTCGCCGAGACGATCATCATCGGCGGTCCTGCCTGCTCGTCGTCCAACCGTGCCATCTCCACGAGTCGGGCTGAGCGCGTCGCGTTGGTCTGCGGGTGTTCCGCGCGCAGCCGACCCATGATCGTCTCCAGCTCGGACTGTGCGTGGGCGAGACTGGCAGACTCGCGCACGCGCGCGATGACGGTGCCGGTTGCACCCGACGCGCGATCGGCCGTCGCACCAGTATCGATG
>JACDBQ010000733.1 GCA_013694845.1 Acidobacteriota bacterium | reverse complement strand
CATCCGGAGAGTATATTTTCTCCGGGCAACTCAGAATACGAACAGAATAGCGACCCAGGGAACGATCGCGACCAGGATGTAGAAGGCGGCGAGCAGTGCGACCGCCTTGTGCACGGCCGACAGGTGGAGGGCGACGCCGAAGAAGCCGGCGGTGAGTTTCGCGGTGGCAAGCCCTGGGCCGTCTCCCATCGCGCCCATGAGCCAGCCGATCAAGGGGTTCCCCTCGATACTCAGCCCATACGTCGACACGCCTATATAGGTGAGCACGCCGTCAGACACCTGGGCCAGCAGGAAGACGATGACGGCCAGATCGCCGAATAGCCGTCCTGGTGGCCGTGGCGTTCCAAGTATCTGCATCGCCCTGCCGCACCCTTGGCACTTGCTGCGCACTCTGCGCGGCAAGTCCTCGTCGCGGATGGACGAACGTCAAACCCGGTGCCACCGGCGTGGCTAGTCCGGCGTCTCCTTCGGCTTCTCTTTCTGGTCGAGCATTTCCGTCAACAGCACCTGGAGGATGGCGGCAGATGGCACGGCCAGCAGCGCACCGACGATCCCGAGGAGCTTGCCCCCGATCAGGAGCGCCACGATAACGGTGACGGCGCTGACGCCCACCTGTCGGGCCATCACCTTCGGCACGAGCACATGATTTTCGAACTGCTGCTGCACCACGAAGAAGACCACCACCAGGATCACTTTCTGGTAGGAGACCGTCGCCGCCACGGCGATCGCAGGGACGGCCGCCAGGATCGGACCCACCACTGGGATCAGCTCACCGATCGCTGAAATCAGCGCGAGCACGTAGAAGAACGGGATACCCATGAGCCAGAGCCCGATCGTGGACGTGATGCCGATGATCGCGCCCAGCACCAGCTGTCCACCCAGCCAGCCTGACAGCTTGACGGTGATCGCGCGGGTCGCGGCGTCAACCCGGGGCCTTTCCCGTGCCGGGAAGAGTCGCAGGAACGTCTGGTGGAGGTTCCACGAGTCGACGAGCAGGTAGAAGGTCACGATGAGGATCGTGAGAAAGCCGACGATCCCGCCGAGCACACCGCGCACCGCACCGAACACCGTCGAGAACACGTTTGCGTCCCCGGCCGCTTCGGGGGCGCGTTCGACCGCTTCCGCGAGCGTGAGGTAATCCCCACTCAGCCATCCCCGATCGTGGAGGAAGCGTTGCGCCTGTTCGAACATCTGGGTCCGCTGGTTCCAGAGCTGCTGGGCCTGGTCGACGAGCGGCGGGAAGATCAGCATCCCGATCGACACAAAGGATCCGACGATGAAGACGTACAGGACGAGGATCGCGAGCCATCGTGGGAAACGGCGGGACCCGACCGGCAGCAGGCGCTGGCGTTCGATGAGGCGGACGATCGGGCTGAAGCCGATCGCGAACAGGCCGCTGATGTAGAGAAGGAGCAGCACCTCCCGGACGTGGTAGGCCGCCCAGAGCAGGATCACAGCGAGCGCCGTCATCCAGATCGCGTAGAGGATGAGGGACTTGGGCGGGGATTCCCTGGTCGGCACTATGACTTCCGCGAGCCGAGGAAGTCGCGCGTGAATTCGCTGATCAGATCGTAGATATCCGAGAGCTCCGCCAGCGGCGCAAGGAACACGACGCGGAAGAAACCGTCGGCCGGCTGGGTGCCGAATCCGGATCCGTAGACGCAGAGCACGCCGGTGGCGCGCAGCAGCCCGAGTACGTAGTCCTCATCGGTGACACCTGCCGGCAGGGTGACCCGGGGCATGGCGTAGAAGGCGGCGTCCGGCATGACCGACGTGATCCCGTCAATGGCGTTCAGCCGCTCATGGCTCAGCACCGCGCGCTCGCGCAACGCCGACCGGAACATCGCCTGGTGCGAGCGGTCGCCGCTCAGGGCAGCGACCAGTCCGTGCTCCATCGGTCCGTTGCTGCAGAGACGTCCGTCCGCGAGTTTTTTGATCCCGCTGAGCACCCCGTCGAGCCGGTCGGTGCGGCCGACCGCAAGCCACCCCGACCGCCACCCTGGCGCCAGGTAGGCCTTCGAGAGCGACGAGAACGTGATCACCGGCGCGTCCGGGTTCTGACTGGCGAAGGCGGGTACCGGACCGTCGTACGCCAGATCGGCGTAGACCTCGTCGGCGAGCAGCGGGATGTTGTGCGTGTCGGCGACGTCGAGCAGCGCGCGCCGCGTCGCGGCAGGATACGTGGCGCCGGTCGGGTTATTGGGGTCGATGACGACCAGCGCCCGCGTCCTCGATGAGACGAGACTGCGGAGATGATCGATATCGGGTTGCCATCCCTTGTCCACGTCGGTGCGGTAAAAGACCGCGCGGGCGCCGATCTTCGCGAGAACGGCCGTATACAGCGGATACGTCGGCGTCGGCACGAGCACTTCATCGCCGGATTCGGCGAGCGCCGTGAGCGCGAGCTCGATCCCTTCGGACGTCCCTGACGTGATCACCACCCGGTCCGGTGTCATCGGCATGCCGCGATTGAGGCACTCGGTGGTGACCGCCTCGCGGGCGGCCCGAATCCCGACCGAGGGCGCGTACCCGTTGTGCCCGTCGCGGAGCGCGCGGGTCACGGCCTCGATCATGTGCGGCGGGGTGACAAAACCGAAGGGGATCGGGTCGCCGATGTTCAGGTATCGAACCTTGACGCCGGACGCCTCGACTTTCCTGGCTTCAGCGACGATGTTCCGGATGGCGTAGGTGAAACCGCCGACCCGGCTCGCGACCGGGATTGTGGATGTCGCTCGCGAACTCATTCTTTCGGAAGTCTACCAACTTCGGCGCGTGCGTCCACCCAGATGAATTTGCCATGCTCGAGCCAGATGAATTTGCCTGCTCGAGCCGATAATGTAAAAGTGACCCACAAATCTCCAAGCTCGCGTAAATTTTACGTGATTATGACGATGGGCGCAGCTCGACAGCCGTGACGACCAGGCTCAACAACAAAGGGTGACCTTATGTTTCAGCGACTTACAGGGACTGGCAGGGACCTTGGAAGAGAGAACGGCATGACGGTGCCCTGGCTCATCGTGTCGGTCGCGCTGGTCGCGCTTCCCTCGCATGTGACGAGCGGGCAGATCCAGGATCCGGCCCCGAAATTCCGGTCATCGATCGACATCGTGTCGGTCAACGCCGTGGTCCGCGACCACAAGGGGCGTTTCGTCCGCGGGCTGGATCAGCAGGACTTTCTCATTGCGGAGGGAGGGCAGCCGCGTTCGATCCTCGACTTTCATGCGGAGACGGATGGCCCGGTGAAGCTGGGGCTGCTCGTGGATGCGAGCGGCAGCATGCGGGTGGGCCGAAAAGCCGTGGATGCACGCGACGCGGCCCTCCAGATTTTCGGCGCGTTGCGGGCACAGGACGCCGCGGCGGTATTTTCGTTCGACACGCGGCTCGACCGGGTCACCGATTTCACCTCGGACGCTGCCATCCTTCAGCAGTCGCTCGACCGGCTGAATCCGCCGTTTGGACAGACATCACTGTACGACGCGATCGCGGAGGCGGCGTCATTCGTCGCCGATCGTGGACGCGGCGGGGGAAAACTGACTCAGCGTTCGGCGCTGGTTGTGCTGACCGACGGTATCGATACGACGAGCCGGAACACGACCGCGCAGGTGGCCGCGATCGCCAGCCGGATCGACGTGCCGGTCTACGTCATCGCCGTCATGGCCCCGATCGACGATCCGCGGACCGATGAGAATCCGGCGTTCGATGTGTCGGGCCTGCGGGAGCTCGCGCGTGGTACGGGTGGGGACATGTTCACCGTCAGCGCGCCGGCTCACGCCAGCTTCGCCTCGCGGCAGATCGTCGACGAACTGCGCCACCAGTACGTGCTCGCGTTCGAGGCGTCGACGCGACCCGGGTGGCGTCCACTTGAAGTGACCGCCCGCGACAAGAAGCTCGTCGTGCGTGCGAGGACCGGCTATTCGGCTGGCGGCACCGATCGGCCCTCTCCGGGGGGTGGCGATTGATGCCGGTGTGACATTGAGAATCGTCCGCGGTGCTCCCCAGCCACCGCTGGCGGACGGCAGTGCAGTGGTCGGTAGTGAGGGCGGGATGCAGGGAGCCCCGCCACTAACAGTGGAGGCAGTGATGAAGAAGTTCGTGCTCGCGATTCCGGTGGTTGCCCTTGCGCTCGGCGGGACGACCGCCTGCGCCACCAAGAAGTTCGTTCGTGGAGAAGTCACTCAGGTCGACGACAAGGTCGACACCCTGTCGAAGTCGGTCGAAGAGACTCAGGAGCGGACCCGCAGCAACGAGGGACGCATCGGTGAAGTCGACCAGAAGGCCGCCGCCGCCGGCCAGCGCGCCGAAGCCGCCGGCAAGAGCGCCGAGGAGGCTCGCTCCGCTGCGGCCGCGGTGAACACCCGCGCCGACGGCATCGAGAAGGCAGCCAAGCGCCTGGTCTACGAAGTGGTCCTGAGCGAAGACAAGGGCAACTTCAAGTTCGGCAAGGCGGTGATGCCGGATGAAACCAAAGCGGAGCTCGATCAGCTCGTGGAGAAGCTGAAGTCAGAACCGAACGGTGGATTCATCGAGATCGAAGGCCACACCGACAACAGCGGTCCCAAAGAGTTGAATCATCGTCTCGGTCTCGAGCGCGCCGAGAACGTGAAGCGGTATCTCTACGAGCAGCACCAGGTCCCGCTCCACAAAATCAACGTGATCAGCTACGGCGAAGACAAGCCGATCGCCCCGAACAAGAACCGCGACGGCCGCGCGCAGAACCGCCGCGTCGTCATTCGCGTCCTGGCCTAAACGGTCGCGACACCTGGTCAGAGGTCCGGGAGCCTAAGGGCTTCCGGACACAATCCAACCATCCTTCACGTCAGAACCCCGGAACCACCTTGGCATCTTCGACCTCCGAAACCCCGAAGCCTTAGTAATCGAACCGGAGGCGGGACGCAGGATGATCACGCTGGGATTGTCCAGATGTGGCGTCAACGGTAACCGTCGGCACTTTCGCAGGGTGCTTCGCGCGCTCCGCTTCCGGTTGGGCTTCTTCGGCTCGGGCTCCAGGTCTGGGCGCTTGGCTTCACCGCCGAGAGCCTGAAGCCGGAAGCCGATTCCAATCCTAAGCCGTCCCCGCCGCGATCGTCTCCATCGCCGTAATGAACGTATCCACCTCTTCGAGCGTCGTGTAGACGTTCGGCGTCACTCGCACGCCTTCATACTCGGCATGACCGATCGGCGTCGCGATGATCCGCCACTTTTCCCAGAGCTGACCGACGACCTTGGCGGTTGGAACACCGATGATCTGAACGTTCCCGATGGCGCAGGAATGCGCAGGGTCGAGGTTCGTGTGGATTCGGAACCTGGCGCTCTGGGCCAGGCGCCGGGCCCAGCGATTTCTCAGGTAGCGGAGCCGGGCCGCTTTGCGCTCGCTGCCGATGCCCTCGTGGAACGTGAGCGCCTCGGCGATGGCGTTGTGGTTTGCGGCAGGGTGAGTGCCGATCTCCTCGAACTTCCGGATGTTGCTGGTGCGTGATGCCGCCGCGGGTGTGAGCGGCCAGAGCGACGCGATGTGTTCCTTTCGCACGTAGAGAAAGCCGGTGCCGATCGGCGCCAGCAGCCACTTGTGAAGGCTGGTGCCGTAGTAGTCACAGCCGAGATCCGATGCTGTGAACGGAAAGTGCGCGAACGCGTGCGCCCCGTCCACGATCGTCTTGACCCCGCGGCGCCGGGCCTCGTCGGCGATCGTCTTCACCGGGAAGATCTGTCCGGTCAGATTGGTGATGTGGGAGAAGTGCAGCACTTTGGTCGCCGGGGTGATCGCTCCCAGCAGCCGCTCGGCCAGGACGTCCATTGACTTTGGCGGCACGGGAAACGACACCTGCGTCAGTTTGATTCGGTCGCGGCGCACCCGTTGCTCCCAGGTGTCGAGCATCCGCCCGTAATCCTGGTTGGTCGTCACGACTTCATCGCCTGCCTGGAGATCGATCCCCAGTTGCACGATTTGCAGCGCCTCGCTCGCGTTGCGGGTGATCGCCATCTCCTCGGAATCACATCCGAACGCTGCAGCGAGCCTGCGCCGGACACTCTCGATGTTCGGTTCGAGGATCTGCCACATGTGGTACACGGGCGACTGGTTCGAGATGTCGAGGTACCGCTTGAAGGCCTCGTGAACGACCCGCGGGCTGGGGCAGCAGCCGCCATTGTTCAAGTTGATGATCGTGCGATCCAGCGTGAACGCCTGCTGGATCTCGCGCCAGTAGGTCTCGTCGGCGGCGAGATCGACGGCCGGCACCCCCTCGGCGCTCCGGCTCGCCGCCTCGATGCGGCCGAGCCCGTCGTCGCTGAACGCCGCGAGCGCGGCCATGCTTCCAGTCGTCTGCAGAAATCCGCGGCGCGTCAGCACAAAACCCTCCGGATCCGGGGAGATTACTGCAATCCGTTGGTAAACGGTGGCACAATACGCGGAATCGCGGATGCTGAACGGATACGGAGAAATCGCTTCGATCCCGGCTTATGGACCCGCCGTATTGCGGCTGGTCGTCGGGGTTGTTTTCGTCGCGCACGGCGCGCAGAAACTGTTTGGCGTCTTAGGCGGCGACGGTCTGTCAGGCACGAGCGCGGCGTTCAGCCAGATGGGCCTCGAGCCGGCGTACGCCTTTGCGGTTGTCGTCGGCGCCCTCGAATTTGGCGGAGGCCTGCTCCTCCTCGTGGGCGCCTTGACGTTTTTTGCGTCGCTGGCGCTCGTCCTGGTCAGGACCGGGGCAATCTGGAAGGTCCACCTCGCCCACGGATTTTTTCTCAGTGACAACGGCTACGAGTACAACCTGACCCTGATCGCGGCGCTGGTCTGCCTCATGCTGGCCGGTCCGGGTGCGCTGTCCATCGATCGGAACCGCGCCTCGCACGCCGCCGCGGCCGCGGCCGGCCGCGCCCGGTTGCGCTGGGGCGCGTAGTAGATCGAGCAGGTGAGATGGAAGTTCCAGGACGTGCGGTTCTCATCACCGGCGGCAAGCGCATCGGCGCGGCGATAGCGATAGATCTGGCGGCCCGGGGAGCCGACATCGCCCTGGCCTACCACCGGTCCAGCGAGGAAGCGGCAGCCACCGTCGAGACGGCCCGCGCGTCGGGCCGCACCGCGGTCGCCATCCGGGCGGACCTCGCGGATCCGGCACAGTGCACCCGCCTGGTCAACGAGGCGGCCGCGCAACTGGGCCGGCTGGACGTGCTCGTCAGCATGGCGTCCGTCTATCGATCGATTCCCCTGGAACGGACGGATGCCGCGGCGTGGGACTCGGTGCTGCACGTCGATCTCCGGGCGGCGTTTCTGTGTGCACAAGCGGCGATCCCGCACATGCGCCGCGGCGGCGCCGGCGGCCGCATCATCAACTTCGCTGACTGGATCGCCGTCAGCGGCCGTCCCCGCTACAAAGGCTTTCTTCCCTACTACGT
>JACDBQ010000711.1 GCA_013694845.1 Acidobacteriota bacterium | reverse complement strand
GGCGAGATTCTGTGGTGTGGCACCGCGAACGGCGCCCGGGCAATGCGTCTCGATTCGCTCACGGGCTCCATCGAGGTCGGCAAGCACGTCTGTTCCGGTTTCACCGCATCGGGTCCGCAGCCACGATCGAAAGCGGTGCCTCGAACCCGCGCACGGCGGCGAGCTGCGTCGCAGCGCCAGCTGCCTTGGCGAGTTGCCGCACGTAGTCGATGAGCGGTCCGTCCGGCATGAGTACAACGAAGCGCCCGCCCAGAGCGACGGCTTCCTGAATCGACGCTTCGGCAATGCCGACCACGGGCTGTGAGACAGACGCACGCGCCTCCTGCAACCCGGGATCGCTGTAGGCGGCGATGATGGCAGCATCGAAATCCGACGTCCGGCTCACCAGCAGCCGCACGACCGCGTCACCTGCCACGCGAGACTGCTCCGGCGTCTCGATCACTGCGATCCCCGATCCCGCCGACACGGTTTCGACTCTGGTGGCTGGGGCGGCGGCGGAAACGGCCGTACGGCCGAGCCTTTCGGTCACCGCCTCTGTCGAGTTGGGGTTCACGACGAGGAGGCGGATGCCGTCGAGTGGACAAGGTGGCGGCGGGACCATGGCCGTCGCGAGCTACCGCCGCTCCAGACTCGCCAGGCTGGCTCTCGCCTTCTCGTAGTCAGGCTTGAGCGCGAGGGCTTGCGAGTACTCCCGTTGCGCCTGTTCAATATCGGCCGCCGATTCGTAGATCACACCGAGGTTGACGTGCGCCTCGGGGTAGCCGGGCTGGGTTCGAATAGCGAGTTGCAAATGTTCGATGGCGGGTTCGATGTCGTTGCGGTGAAAAAGCAGCACTCCCAGATTCAAATGCGCCTGCGGGTGTTCAGGCTCGATCGCGAGGACCTCTTCGTAAGCGCCGCGGGCCTGATCCAGCCGTCCTGTTGATTGCCAGAGTGCCCCCAGATTGAGCTTGGCCTCGAGGTACTGCGGGTGCAACGTCGAAGCACGGCGGTATGTTCCTTCCGCGCGCGCGTATTCTCCCGTGCGCAGGTAAAGATTCGCAAGGTTGAGGAGGGCTTCCTTTCGATCCGGCTGCGCGGCCAGCACCTCCTCATACAGATGGCGCGCCTGGGCGAATTCGCCGCGGGTCTGTAGCAGGTTGGCCAGGTTCACTTTCGCAGCCAGATAGGCAGGCTGCAACGCGATCGCTTCACCACAACGGACCCCCTGTCATCGCTCACCGGGCGTGTGGCACGGCGCTCCGGGCCGCGAATTTTCGCATTCCGGTGGCCACGTTAGCATAGCTGTCAAAGGCTCCCTGCCGCGAATTCGCAGCTGCCGGGAATACTCACCATCGTCATGTGCCCGCGACAATCGACCGGCGGAATGAGCTTCGATGCGAAGTGCTATATATTGCGGCAGCGAGACTACCGCATTCAGGAAGTCACATCGATTGGTACCTGTGATGACATCCATGTGCGTATCGTGAGGAGCTCCCTCGAGATGGTCATGGATGTGATGAGGACTCGGTACAAGGCTCGCGGTGGTCGGTATGCGAGCCGTGGCTCGACTAGGCTGACATCGGGGCAGGGGCCCGAAGGCGGGCGGGGCGGGTCTGCACACTCTCGCTGGGAGCGCCGATGAGCTCCGTGGTGGAGCTGCACAAGGTGTCGAAGCGCTATGGCTCCACGCTCGCCCTCGACGGCGTCGACCTGCGCGTGGACGACGGTCAGTTCGTGACGCTGCTGGGGCCCAGCGGCTGCGGCAAGACGACGTTGCTCCGCAGCATCGCCGGGTTCGTCGAGTTGACGAGCGGGGAGGTCGTGCTCGACGGGCGGGTCATCAACGATGTGCCGGCGAACCAGCGACCCGTCGGAATGCTCTTTCAGCAGTACGCGCTATTTCCGCACATGACGGTCGAGGAAAATGTCTCGTTCGGGCTGCGCATGCAGGGCAGATCGAAGGCGGTGGTCGCGCACAAGGTCGATGACCTGCTCGCGCTGGTCGAGATGGGCCAGTTCCGCTCCCGCTATCCGTCGCAGCTCTCGGGCGGTCAACAGCAGCGCGTCGCCCTGGCCCGGACGCTCGCGATCGAGCCGAGGGTTCTTCTGCTCGACGAGCCGCTCGCTGCGCTCGACCGGAAACTCCGCATGCAGATGCGCATCGACTTGAAGAAGCTCATCGATCGGATCGGTATCACGACCATCTGCGTGACGCACGATCAGGACGAGGCGCTGACAATGAGCGACAAGGTGGCGTTGATGAACGGCGGCGTGATCGTGCAGTACGGCGATCCGCTGGAGATCTACGACCGCCCCGTCTCCGCCTTCGCCGCGGGCTTTGTGGGTGACGCCACCCTGCTCAACGGAGCCGTCCACCGCGACCGGATCGGCCAGCTGGTATTCGAATCCGAGCAAGGGACGACGGTGGTGCCGGCGAATCCGAGCATCGTCGAGGGGCCCGCTTGCCTACTCGTCAGACCGGAGCACTTGCGCGTTTCCACGCAGCCACTGGAACAGCACGATCTGCCGGGCGTGGTCACCTTCGTGACGCATCTCGGCGCAGTGACGGAGTACGAAGTGCGCCTGGACGACGGGCCGGACGTCAGGATCGATACCGTACGCTCCGGTGAGGTGCCGACACTTGAGGCAGGGATGAGGGTGTACGTGGGATTCCGGCCAGGAACAAGTCAGTGGGTGTTTCCCACCGCTGCAGTGGCGTCCGCCAGCCCGGCGCCGCACGACACCCCACGGCGGGCGGAGGCACGATGACGCGGGCGCATTGGTGGGCGAACGGGATCGCAGCGTGTGCGCTGGCGACTGCCGGATGCGGTCTGTTCGGAACGTCCTCGTCGGGGAGCAGGGAATTCGTCGCGATCAGCTACGGCGGGCCGACACAGGTACCACACCGGCGGTTTTTGGCTGACCCCTTCGAGGCAGCCCATGGCTCGGTCAAAGTGACGCTCGTGGCGTCCGAATCGGAGGACGTCGTCGCCCAGATCAAGGCGGCGCGCGGCGGGTCGCCCTACGACGTGATTCCCCTGGGGGAGCCGCGTCAGATCATGGCGATCGAGGAAGGGTGGGTCGAGCGGACGCCGCCCGACACGCTGCCGAATCTCGACGCGGTGCACCCGTATTTCAGGGAAGCGTGTCGGGGTCACGGCGTGCCTGAAACATACAGCCTGCTGGGCCTGGCCTACAATCCCGCGCGCGTGCCGCGACCTGCCGCCTGGACGGATCTGTGGAAGCCGGAATTCCGCGGACACGTCGGCCTGACGACCCCCGCCAGCAACCTGGGGTTCGCCTTCGTGGTGCTCACCGCGAAGCTCTTCGGGGGCAGCGAAACGGACGTCGAGCCGGCGTGGCCGCAGATTCACAAGCTGGAGCCTTTCGTGGTCGCGTCCAATCCGACCGCGCTCGCGCAGCTCTTCGAGAGAAACGAGGTGGCCGTAGCGCCACTCTGGAGCAACGACGCCGCCGTGCTCGCGAGCCGTGGGCTGAACGTCAGGTTCGTCCAACCGGCGCCCGGCGCCTTGATCCTCGTCTCGTGTCTCGATGTGATCCGAGCCACGGCGCATCCGGAACTCGCCCGCGACTACATCAACCGCGCCGTCTCCCGGGAGTACCAGGCGCAGGCCGTTCAGGCCCCGTGGTTCTTCGGGCCCACGAACCGGCAGGTGGACATTCCGGCCGAGGCTGGCGACTACCTTCCAGCCAGTTTCGATGACTTCTCGAAGCTGATGCGACTCGACTGGGACGCAGGAACCCGCGTTCGCGGCGCCGTGTCCGCGCGGTTCAATCGTGAGTTCCGTAGATGAAGCGCGACCGGCTGCGGCTGATGCTGCCGCTCCTGCCGGCCTCCGGGTTCCTGACACTGTTCCTGGTCGTGCCGCTCCTCCTGCTGTTCTCGTTCGGCTTTCTCCAGATAGAACGCGGCGAGGTGACGTCGGTCGTCACGGGGGCCACCTACCGGGACATCCTCGGCGATCCCTTCTACCGCTATCTATTCGGACGCACCTTCCTGATCGCCGTGAGTGTCACCGGGTTGTGCCTGCTGTTCGGCTATCCCGTCGCCTATCTCTATGTGAGCATGCGATCGCGGTGGCGCGTCCTCATCCTGACCAGCGTCTTTGCGCCGCTGCTGACGAGCGCGCTTGCCCGGACGTTCGGGTGGATGGTCATTCTCGGGAATCAGGGTGTGCTCAACAAGACGCTGATCTGGCTCGGGGTGCTGGACCAGCCGATGCAATTCCTCTTCACGCTCACCGGCGTGATGATCGCGATGACGCAGGTACTGCTTCCGTTCATGGTGGTACCACTCATTACGTCGCTCCAGTCGATCCCGCACGCACTGACGGAGGTGGCGGCGAACCTCGGCGCGACGCACTGCCAGACGTTCTGGCGCGTCACGGTACCGCAGTCGGTGCCCGGTATCGCCGCAGGGGTCTCGCTCGTGTTCGTTCTCGCATTCACCGAATTCACCGTATCGGTGCTGATGGGCGGCGGCACGTTCGCGGTGGTCTCGGTCAACATGTTCGAAGCGATGACGACGCTGCTCGACTGGAGTCGGGGAGCGGCGATTGCCTCCCTGCTGCTCATGAGTTCTGCCACCGTCGTCACGCTGTTCAACCTCCTGGTCCGACGGCTCACGCCATGGATGCACACGGGCCGCTAGCGCCCAGGGGGCGGCAGCGGACCATCGTCTGGATCGACCTGCTCGGCGCGGTGCTGCTCGGCGTGTTGGCGACCACGGGCATCGCCTGCCTCGTCGTCCCTACGCTGATTGTGGTGATCACGTCGTTCGACACGCAAGAGTTCATCGGCTTTCCGCCCCGTGGGTTTTCGCTCGAGCGCTACCGGGAGATGTTTCAATCATCGGTCATTCTGCGCGCGGCGCAGATCAGCGCGGTGACCTCCGCGTTCACGGTCACGCTCGGCGTGGCGCTCGGCGTGCCTGCGGCGATAGCGCTCGTGCGGCGCGAGTTCCGCGGCAAGGCGCTCGTCACCGCACTCCTGTTGTCACCGATCATGCTGCCGGGCATCGTAATCGGCGTCGCGATGCTGGTGTTCTACTCGGCGCTCGGACTGCGATTGTCGCTGCCGCTTCTGGTGCTCAGCCACGTGGTGTTCACGATGCCGTTCATCGTGCGCCTGTCCATGGCACGGATGGAGCGGATCGACCGACAGCTCGAGGATGCCGCGCGGAATCTCGGTGCGCGCGAGTGGCAGGTGTTCCGCCATGTGGTGCTGCCGCAGCTCCGGCCGGGAATCGCGGCCGGCGCGGCGTTCGCGTTTCTGGTCTCGTTCGACAATCTGTCGGTGTCGCTCTTCACGGCGCCCGTCCGCCAGCGGCCGCTGCCGATCGAGCTCTTCTATCTGATGCGGTTCGACCTCGATCCCGTGGTCGCCGCGGTTGCCGCACTCCAGTTCCTGATCGCCTTGTGCCTGCTGCTGTTCGTAGCGCGCAAGCTTGGGCCGTCGGGATTTATGCCCGACGCGTGATGAGGACCCCTGGAGATTTGGTTGACTTCCTGTGCGGCCGGTGTGTATAGGTGCACGGGATACAGGCTGGCTTACTTCTCGCGTTAACAGACCCGGAGGGATAATGTAGAGACCGAGCACGTCCCTCGCCGCCCTTCTCTGTCTCGCGACGTGCCTGGTCCCGGCCCCCTCACTCGCACAGAGTGGTGCCGGCGCCATCTCGGGCCGCGTGGTGGATGCAGTAGCGGCGCTCTGCCGGGAACCACCGTGACCATTCGCAATACCGAGACCAACGTGACTCGCGAGGTCATCGCCAACGAGCGAGGGGTGTTCAGCGTGCCCACCCTCCCTGTCGGCCAGCGATGGCTGGTTCGCAGGCCAGGCGTCGGATTTCATCCGCACGGCGGAGCAACGCGAGCAGGGATGAGCGCTGCCGGCGGATGTCCCTCAACATGGGCTCGATCATCTGGTGTCCTCCTTATATTGGCGGACGATAGTGACAGGAAACCGGGTGTGCGTCGTGACGACATCCCGGCTGCCGCCGGATCACGCGCGGTCCCAGAGTCGTCGGACGGCCCGTGTCGCCTCCTCGCGGACATCGGATTCGGACGCTCGCCTGGGGCTGCCGCTTTCGACGAGGATCTGCCCGTCCACGATGACGGTCTCCACGTCCCGGCCTTGCGCCGTATGTATCAGGTTGCCGAGCGGATTGACGCACGGTGTGAGATGCGGGCGACGGAAGTCGAGCACCACGAGGTCCGCTTTCTTGCCGACCACGAGGCTGCCGATCTCGCCGGCCAAGCCGAGTGCGCGAGCCCCCTCCATCGTGGCCATCTCCAGGACGTGATGCGGCTGCCATTCGCTCGACACGCCACCGGTCTGGATTCGCCCGACGGCGAGCGCCCAGCGCATCAC
>JACDBQ010000686.1 GCA_013694845.1 Acidobacteriota bacterium | reverse complement strand
AGTCCGGCCCGAGATTTTCGGGGCCGGACTCGAAAAATCGGGATCTGACCCCACCGCTGCCCCAGATCACGGCCGCTTCGCGCGCGATGCCCAGGTGGCTCAGGCAGTCCGGACGATTGGCGGTGATCTCGAAATCGATGACTCCATTCTCGACGCTCGCGACTTCGAATCCGCGAAGGGAGATCTCGCGCGCCACGAGCTCGACATCCGCCGGCACCTCGGCGAGCTCCGCCAACCACTGATGAAGGATTCTCACAGCGGGAACTGCTCCAGGAAGCGCAGGTCGTTCTCGTAAAAGAGCCGGATGTCTTCCACGCCCCACTTCAGCAGGGCGATCCGTTCGATGCCCATTCCGAACGCGAACCCGGTGTATTTCTCGGAGTCGTAGCCGACCGCTTCGAAGACAGCCGGATGCACCATGCCGCTCCCGAGGATCTCGACCCAGCCCGTCCCCTTGCACATGCTGCAACCGAGCTCGCCCGACTGACCCGGCTTCGAGACGAGTCCGGTGCCGCCGCACGCCGCGCAACTGATGTCGACCTCGGCGCTCGGCTCGGTGTAGGGAAAAAAGCTGGGCCGGAAACGCACGGTGCGATCCTGGCCGAACAACTCGCGCACGAAGAGGTCCAGCGTGCCTTTGAGGTCGGCAAGCGTCACGTTCTCTCCGACGACCAACCCTTCGACCTGGGTGAACATCGGCGTGTGCGTGAGATCGAGATTGTCGCGACGGTACACCCGGCCCGGGGCGATCAGCCGTACGGGGGGCTGATGCGTCTCCATATACCGGATCTGCATGCCGGAGGTGTGGGTGCGCAGCAGGGTGGCCGGGTTCCCCGCGGAGGATCGCATCGGCGCCGACAGGTAGAGGGTGTCCTGCATGTCGCGGGCGGGGTGGTCCGCGGGCATGTTGAGCGCTTCGAAGTTATGGTAATCGTCCTCGAGCTCGGGCCCCTCGATCACGAGGAATCCCATGCGCGTGAAGATTTCCTCGATGCGCTCGCGCAGGACGGCCAGCGGGTGGCGATGACCGACGACGGGGAGGCGTCCGGGCAGCGTGACGTCCACCGTGCCTTTCGGCGTCCGCGTGGATGACGCGGCCACGGTCCGCGCGTCGAGCTGCGTTTCGATCTCCTGCTTGAGACTGTTGGCGAGCTGGCCGAGGCGAGGGCGCTCGGCCGGCGGGGCAGACCCGAGCGCCTTCAACAGCCCCGACACCATCCCACCCTTCCGGGCGAGATAGCGGTCCCGGACCGCGCGGAGCTCCGCCTCATTCTCGGCCGAGGCGAGATCGGAGTGGAATTGGAGCCGCAGGGAGTCGATAGGGGAGTCGGACATCTAGGGTTCAGGGTTCCAGGGGTTCCAAAAAGGTTCCAGGTTCTCTAGGTTCCGAGGCTCAGGCCCCGACGTCGGAGGCTGACGGTTCGCGCGGTTCGCAGGTTCTTTAACCCTCTAAACCCTGACCCTCGGATCCCAAGACCCGCACCCCGGACCCCGCACCCCGCAACCCACCCTTTCAGGCGCGCGCGGCCGCGGCGGCGGCTCGTGCCTTCGGTCGCGCGGCCTTGGCCGCTGTCGACGCGGCACGCTTGACGGGCGCCGGCTTGGCGTCAGCCGCTGTCTTCGCGAGCGTCGCAAAGGCCGCCGGCGAGGTGACCGCCAGGTCGGCAAGCTGCTTGCGATCGATCGGATTGCCGGCGGCCTTGAGACCCGCCATCAGCTGCCCGTACGTCAATCCGTTCTCGCGCGCGGCCGCGTTGATGCGGACAACCCACAACCGGCGGAAGTCGCGCTTCTTTCGGCGGCGTCCAACGAACGCATACTTGAGCGCGGTATCGACCGACTCTTTCGCGGCGCGATAGAGCTTGCTCTTGTTCTGGTAAAACCCTTTGGCCCGCGCGAGCAGCTTCTTGCGCTTGGCCCGGCGGACATTTCCTCGTTTGACTCTCGGCATTACTGTCCTTCTTTACTCAATTGCTCGTGGGGCCCCACCCCCACTCGCTCGCGCTCGGCGGTGCCGCTGCGCGGCACTTCACTCCGTCGCCTCACGCGGGCCGCGGGCGCTGGCAGCACCACGTGGCGGGCCGGATGTCCACGTTTTCCGCACCCCGGAACCCGCATCCCGCCTAATTCGGCAGCATGAACCGCAGCTTCGCCTGATCGACGGCCGCGACGACCACCGTGCCCTTGAGGCCGCGCTTGCGGCTCCGGGTCTTGCTCGTGAGGATGTGCTGTTTGAAGGCCTTACTCCGCACGAACTTGCCCGTTCCGGTTTTCTTGAACCGCTTGGCGGCTCCTCGATGTGTTTTCAGTTTCGGCATCTCTGTGTCTCTCTGGCAGCCTTCAGCATTCGGCGTGCAGCCTTCAGCGTTGCAGCTTTACTTCGGCCTTCAGCATTCAGCCGTCAGCATTGGGTTTATTCTGTCTCCGCCGGTCGCTCCGTCTCCCGTTTCGGCGCCGACTTCCGGCCGGCCCGCTGCGCCAGGATGGTGTGCATCTGGTTGCCTTCCTGGCGCGGCGCCGTTTCGGCAATCGCCAGGTCCCCCAGGTCCTCGATCAGCCGCTCCAGGATGCGGCGGCCGATTTCGGGGTGCGCCATCTCGCGTCCGCGGAAGAAGATGGTCGCCTTGACCTTGTCGCCTTCGCCAAGGAAGCGCTCGATGTGCTTCTTCTTGAACTGGTAGTCGTGCTCGTCGACCTTCGGCCGGAACTTGATCTCCTTGACCTCGATCACTTTCTGATGCTTCTTGGCCGTCCGGGCCCGCTTCTGTTCCTGATACTGGTAGCGCCCGAAGTCCATGATCCGGCAGACGGGCGGTGTCGCGGTAGCCGCGATCTCCACGAGGTCGAGGCCCTTGCCGCGCGCGATGGTCAGCGCTTGCTGCGGCGGCATGATCCCGAGCTGCTCGCCGGTGTCGTCGATCACGCGGATCTCGCGCACCCTGATGCGTTCGTTGACCCGGACGCGTTCTTCACGTCGCGGGCTGCGGTCAAAAGCGATAAAGCCTCCTCAAAGAAATGCTGAAGTCTGAATGCTGCACGCTGAATTTCAATGCTGAAACCCTAAACCTCAGAGGCCACCGGTGCCGAGGCCGCCGATCTGTCTCGGACCTCTCGCAGCGCCTGCTCGAGGAACTCCGACACCCCTTGTGAGCCCAGGTCCCCGAGCACCCGGTTGCGAACCGACACGGTCCCTTCGGCCGCCTCACGGTCGCCGGCTACCAGCATATAGGGGATTTTCTGCAGTTGAGCCTCACGAATCTTAAACCCGATCTTTTCCTGCCGCTCGTCCACCTCAGCCCGGAGACCCGCCGCCTCGAGTCGGGCCAGCACGGTGCGGGCATAATCGGCATGACGGTCGGCGATCGGCAGAACCGTCACCTGCACCGGGGCCAGCCACAGCGGGAAGGCACCGGCGTAGTGCTCGATCAGCAGCGCGATGAACCGCTCGAAACTGCCGAAGATCGCGCGATGGATGACGACCGGGGTGTGCTCCGCGTTATCGGCGCCCACGTACTTGAGATCGAACCGCTGCGGGATCTGGTAATCGAGCTGGATGGTGGCGCACTGCCACTTCCGGCCGATGGCGTCGGTAATATCGAAGTCGATCTTCGGCCCGTAGAACGCGCCGTCACCGTCGTTGACGGTATATGTCTGTCCGGCGGTCTGTAGCGCCTGCTTCAGCGCCGCTTCGGCGCGGTCCCAGGTGGCGACCTCGCCAAGGAACTCGGCCGGCCGTGTCGACAGCTTGGCCTCGTATTCGAGGTTGAAGTCGCCGTAGACCCGCTGGACGAGCCGGAGCAGGGCTTCAACCTCGGAGCCGATCTGATCTTCAGTCACGAAGCAGTGCGCATCGTCCTGCGAAAACTGCCGGACCCGGGTCAGGCCCGTCAGCACACCGGACGCCTCGTTGCGGTGCAGCGGGGTCTGCTCGTGGAACCGGAGCGGCAGGTCCTTGTAGCTGCGCATCTGGCTGGCGAAGACGAGCATGTGGCCGGGGCAGTTCATGGCCTTCATGCCCATCTCCTCTCCGTCCCGGCCCTCGATGAGAAACATGTTCTCGCGGTAATGCTGCCAATGGCCGGAGGTTTCCCACAACCCCTTGTTGAAGACGAGCGGCGTCTTCAGTTCCACGTAGCCGGCAGGGAAGAGCACCTCGCGCATGTAGTTCGCCAGCGCGTTGTACAGGGTCGTGCCCTTATCGAGCCAGAACGTGGCCCCAGGCGCCCAGTGATGAAAGGTGAACAGCCCCAGGTCCTTGCCGACCTTGCGGTGATCACGCTTCCTGGCTTCCTCGATACGTGAGAGGTGCGCCTGCAACTCCTTGTCGCTGAAGAATGCCGTGCCATAGATGCGCTGCATCGGCTGGTTCTTCGCGTCCCCCTTCCAATACGCATTGGACGTGCTGAGCAGCTTGAACGCCTTCAGCCGTCCGCTGGACGGGACGTGGGGGCCGAGGCAGAAATCGACGAACGTCTCGCGGTCCTTGATCGTGTAACAGGAGACTTCGGCCTGGCCCTCGGTTTTCTCGTCGATCAGCTGCACTTTGAGCGCTTCGCCGCGACCGGCGAAAAACTGCTTCGCTTCGTCGCGATTCCACAGCTGCCGTTCGTAGGGCAGGTCCTGGGCGGCAAGCTCTTTCATCTTGCGTTCGATCGCATCCAGATCTTCCGGCACGAACGGTCGATCGACGACGAAGTCGTAGAAGAACCCTTCCTCGGTGGCGGGACCGATGCCGCACTGCGCTCCCGGGAAGAGGCTGGTCACGGCCGCCGCTAACAGGTGCGCGGTGCTGTGCCGGTAGACGTGCAGCGCTTCGGGGCTGTCGGAGGTGACGACGCGAACGCGAGCGTCACGCTCGAGCGGCCACGACAGGTCCACGAGGTGGTCGTCGACGGCCGCGGCGATGGCCGCTTTCGCCAGACGTGGCGAAATGCCAGCCGCGACCGTGCCGGGCGTGGTTCCGGTGGGCACGCGACGGCTGGATCCGTCTGGCAGCGTGACGGTGATCTCGTTCATGAATGTGCGGAGTACCTGGCGGAAATGTCTCTCCCTGACGCGGCCTGCCCTGCGGGGGCGGCGAAAGCCGCCGGGTCGAATGGTAGGCACGGGCAGACTCGAACTGCCGACCTCCTGCGTGTCAAGCAGGCGCTCTAACCAACTGAGCTACGCGCCTATGTTATGCAAACACTGGCCTTACCGGAACGAAGAGTTTAACACAAGGGCCACGGGTGGAGACAGGGCCGATGCAGTCGGTTCATACGCGAGCGATACCGGAGTCAGGGTTTGAAGCGTGCCCTTGCGGGCAGCGTTCCGCGCTCGACTGCCTATCGCGAGATCATCGCGTTCCCGGCGCGGACGCGGGCGAGCGCAGCCTCGAGCATCGGATCGGATTCCGGCAGTTTTGCGCCGAACTCCACGTCGGGTTCGTCGACTGGCACATCGGGCTTGAGACCGGCGCCGTGAATCAGTTCTCCGCCCGGCGCGTAGTAGCGCAGGTGCGTCAGCCAGAGTCCGCGGTTTTCGAAAAGCTTCACGAGTTTCTGCTCGGCCGCTCGGCCGATCGTGTGCTCACCGATCAGATCGGTGCGCTTGTTGCCATCGAGTGCGGCCGCGAAGACTTCCGCGGCGCCCGAAGTGCCGGCGCTCACGAGCAACTGCATCGGCAGGTCGATGACGGCGTCGGCGGCGGTGGCCACGATCGGTTCCTTCTCGGGCTCCTTCCGGCCTTCCCGCGCCCGCCCGGCCTTCGACGCGAGTGTTCCCGCTTTCACGAACAGCCGCGCGGTGGCAATGCCGTGCGCGATCTCACCTTCAGCCGTGCGGCGCACATCGACAAGGAGCGCTGTTGCGCCGGCGCTCGCGAGCTCGGCGGCCTGGCGTTTCACATCGCCCGCGGTGGCCGCGGTGAAGGCCGGGATCCGGATGTACCCGACATCCGTGCCAAGCATCTTCGCCGTCACGGGCGCCGCGGTGGCCTTTTCGCGGACCAGGCTCACGTCGTGAGGATCCGCAGCGTTGCCGCGGATGATCGTGAGCGACACCTTGGACCCCGGTGCGCCACGCAGCAGTCGCCGACCTTCGAAGACCGAGAGATCCCGAGTGGACTTCCCGTCGATCGCGCGCACGTAGTCGCCGGTCTGCAACCCGGCCTGTGCCGCCGGCGAGCCGTCGCGGGCAGCGATAACCCGAAGGTAATACTGTCGCGTCAACTCGATCCCGAGATCGCCCTCGGGCACACCGGCTCCGGATTCGATCTCCCGCACCTGCTGCGCGGTCAGATACGCGCTGTCGGGATCGAGCCCCTCGGCGAGGCCGCGCATCGCGCCTTCCATCACCTTGTCGACTTTCACTTCCTCCACGTAGTTCGACATGACGAGGCTCACCACGTCCTGAAACACGCGCAGATGCGAAAAGGCCTGGTCGTCGGTCCGAGCCGACGCGTTCCCCATCAGGCCGCCGATCAGCACGAAGGCAAGGACCGGTGTCGAGACGAGGAGCACGGAGAGGCGAGTCTTGAAGGTCATGTTGTTCCGTCTGGTCGCGGACCTGGCTATTTTCGTAACCATTGTAATGGATCGACCGGCTTGCCGTCGACTCGTAACTCGAAGTACAGCGTGGGGTTGCCGACGGTGTTCCGACCTGACGACCCTACCCTCGAGCCCGCGGACACGCGGTCTCCCTTATTGACGCTGGTCGCGGCGAGGTGGCCGTAGAGAGACACCGCGCCATCGCCGTGATCCACGATGACGAGCGAGCCGTATCCGGCGAATGGACCCGCCTGCGAGATTACCCCGTCGTGCACTGCGGTGACAGGACTGCCTTCAGGCAACGAGAGCTCGACCCCGTTACGGACGAACTCGATCCCGGCGAGTCGGCCCGCCTGCTGCCGTCCGAACCGGGTGATGACGATTCCGTCAGCGGGGCGCGACAGTTCACCCCTGAATGGTTTGATCGGCACCGTTACCGCCGCTGAGCCTCCTGCCGGGCTTTGTGCGAGCGCGGCCTGGAGTCGAAGGTGCGCGGCGTCGAGCTCTGACGCAAGCTGGGCGGCGAGGTCCCGCTGGGAGACGAGGGACTTCATGTAGGCGGCCCGCGACCCGACCGCCCTGTCGAGAGCGAGCCTGGCGGCGGCGGCTTTCGACCGCAGCTCACCGAGCTCCCTTGATCGTGTGGCCAGCTCGACCTCCGCCCGAACCAGGGCCTCGAGCGTCTGTGCGTGATCCTCGACGCGGGTGCGATCGAGCTGGGTCAAGGCGGCCGCGGTTCGATAGGCGCGCCCCATGGACTGTAGGTCCCCCACATCGAGCAGCAGGCGCCAGTACCCCGCGCGCCCCATCTTGTAGAGCCGGACCAGCCGCGCCTCCACGTCCGGTCCCGCCGTATCGGCCGATTGCCGCAACGATGCGGTGCGAGCAGCCGCGGCGGCGAGCTGCCCCTCGGTGGTCTTGAGGTCCTTTTCGATACCCGCGATTTCTTCAGTCGTGATCTGCCGTTCGAGCTCGAGCGTCCGCAGCTCGTTGAGAATCGTCTTCTCGCGACCGGTCAATTCCTCAGCTTCGTCCCGGAGAGCCCGCAGCCTGTCGGCGACGCGTTTCGAGGACGCCTGGTCCTGCGTCAAGGCCGACGGACGACTGTCGATACGAGGAGCACTAAGCACGCCAAGCGCACAAAGAAACAGGATCAGGTTGCGGGTGTTCTTCTTCGTGCCCCTGGTGCTCCTAGTGGTCATGGTGCATGCGAGCCGCCAGCCCCTGCGGATCTGCTACCAAAGTGACTTGCCGTCGTAAGTGTTCGGAACCGGCAAGCCGAAGTACTTCAACACGGTCGGAGCGATGTCCATGATCGACGGTTCCTTCGTGTTGATCGGCTTGCTGGCGATGAGCGCGCCGGCGGTGGTCGCGAAATCGTAGCCGCCGTGATCGCCGCTCCATTTCTTCATGTTGTCGTAGACAATTCCCTGCGGTGACCCGCCGAGGGTGGTCTGCCACGACACGCGATAGCCTTCCTCCATGCCGACCTGGAGCTCCGCCGCGTTCCCGATGAACTCGCCGCGATAAACGTCGTCGCGCTTGTAGACGTTGCGGATGATGCGCGTGCCGTCCGCCGGGTCGGCCAGGGTGAGCAGCTTTGCGCTGATCTCGTCGGCGAGCGCTGCCGATTCGGCGCCAGGCGAGACGATTCCCCTGGATTCACGTCCGCGCAGGTTGAAGTAGACCTGCCCGAGCCCCATCGCGTAGGCACGGGTGCGACTCCAGTCGACGTTTTCCCAGAATTCGCCGCCGCCGAACAAATCCTCGAGCTTCTTCTCCGCGGGTTGCTGGCCCTGCACGACCATGTAGCCCTGCTGCACCAGCCAGGTGTTCAGGTTGACGGCTTTGCGCCAGGAGTGGAACCCATGGTCGGACACGATCATCAACTGGGTGCCGGGCTCGAGGTGCTCCAGGAGTTCGGCCACGAACGTATCCGCCCGCCGATAGAGCCGTTCGATCGCATCGCCGTGCCTGGCGGCCAGTGCGGCGTCGTACATCGGGTGTTTCGGATCCGTCAGCCGCCACATCATGTGCTGCACCCGGTCGGTGGATTCGATGACCCCCACCAGCACGTCCCATTTCCGTGCGTCGATCCGATTGAGGATCACCTGCGCCCGATCATCGAAGGCTTTGTACAAGTCCTCCATGAACTGGTCCTCGTTCATGCGGCCTTCGTTGAGCGGCCAGGTCGCCTCCGCCCATCCCAGCGTCCGGTAGTAGCCCAGGCGATCGAACAGCTCACCGGCAAACGACTCCGGATAGGACATCGGCACCGGCGGATGATCGGGCTTCCAGTTCACCGGCGAGATATAGAGTTGCAGCTCGCTGTCGGCGTTCATGAGCAGCATCTGCGCCATGCCGTGAATGCGAATCAGGAAGTTGATACGGAATTCCAGGTCGATCCACCGGCTCGTCTTTCCGGGCTCGAGCGCGATCGTCTGTCCGTCCACATCGACGGTGGCGGTCTTGGCGCCCCGGTTCCAGCGGACGGTCAGCGGCAGCCGGACGTCTTCCTGTGACTCGAGCTCCGCGATCTTCTTTCGATCCTGATCGTCGATCCCGCTCTTCGCGCGCAGGGCCTGGAGCTGCTGACGGATGACCGGGTTGGGGGGGCCGACCAGTTCGGTCGTCGCGACGTCGCCGTCCATCACCAGACGGCGCAGGATCCCGCCCATCTCGGTGCTCCCCTCTTCGTAGCGGCTCAAGTCGGTCGCGTAGAACGAGAAGGTGCCCATCGTTCCGCGAATATCGGGAAGCGGCAGGCCCGAGAGCAGCTCCCCATGCAGGACCTCTTCCGGGGGGAAAGTGACCGGCACCGTGAGGATGCTCGAGCGCACGCCCGCCGCGCCTGCAGTCACCCAGAAGGAGGTACCGCCCCGCGTGGAAATGATCTTCGGCCGCGATGTCGGGATGTAGTTGAACAGGAACTTCGGGGGTTCGCGTCGCACCATGCCGAGATCCGGGAAGTAGGTGTCCGTGTCTCGGACGAGGAAGTCGTAGATGTTGTGCTTCCCGGCATTGACACCGGTCGCGAACGACGCCCACGCGGTCGGCGATTCGGGCGAATGCGTGGTCTGCAGCGGGTGCAGACCGCCCTGATCCGCGAGCTTCTTGAAGGTGGGCAGCCGGCCCTGGTCGATCCATTGCCGCACCAGGTCGGGATCCATTCCATCGAAGCCAATGATGACGAGCTTCTGCGAATACCGGCTCTCAGGATCACCGCCCCTGCACGCGATCGGCAGCACGGATGCTGCCGCCAGCACGGTCACCGCGACAAATCGCATGTTCATGAGGTGGCGGCCAAGCAGGTCCGGGGACAGGCACCTTCCGGAAGGGTGCCTGTCCCCGATCATTGTACCCTTCATGAATGCGTGCCCTCGCGGTGGACTACGGCCGTCGGCGGATCGGGCTGGCCCTCTCGGACGCGACCGGCATGCTGGCGCGCCCCTGGAAGACGATTGCGCGTGTCGGCAATCCGCGCGAAGTCGCACAGACGATCGCAAACGAAGTGGCGGACCTCGCTGCACAGGAGGAGCCGGTCGGCGTTGTCGTGCTGGGCTATCCACGCCGGCTCAACGGGGAACCGAGCGAACAGACTGCCAGCGTCGACGCGGTAGCGAGCCACGCGCGACGACTGCTGACCGTCCCTCTCGTGATGCAGGACGAGCGTCTGAGCAGCCGCGAAGCCGAGGCCCTGCTGGCGCGGCAGGAGAAAGACTGGCGGAAGCGCAAGCGGCAACTCGACGCGATGGCGGCGGCAGTCATCCTGCAGGATTACCTGGATTCAACCGCGACCCGCGCCGACAGCCAGGCGGAGGACACCGATCTGTGAAGAGAATCATCGCGTGGAGCGTCCTGTTGATTTTCGCAGCCCTCGTCGCTGCCGGCGCATGGCTCTACACGGATCTCGGGCGGCCCTACCAAGGCTACGCAACCGCGGAACAGTTCGTCGAGATCCCGCCAGGCGCCAGCACCGCCGGGATGGCGCGTCGCCTCGCCGACGCCGGCGTCGTCCGCACGGGTCAGTCCTTTCGTCTGGCGGTCTGGTTGCGGGGCAGCGGACGCCGGCTCCAGGCGGGGGAATACCGCTTCGATCGGCCGATGGCGGCCCCGGAGGTCGTCGACATGATCGCGCGCGGCGAGGTCTACGTCAGAGCCGTCACGTTTCGTGAAGGGCTGACCGTTCGCGAGATGGCCTCGGTGTTCGAGCAGGGGGGGTTCGGAACAGCGGCCGAATTCCTCGCAGCCTCGAAGAAGGCCGCACTCGTGGCCGGGCTCGACCCGTCCGCGCGGGATCTCGAGGGTTACCTGTTCCCGGACACCTACACGCTTCCGCGTCGCGCGACCGCCGCGGACCTGGTGGAACGGATGGTGAACCGCTTTCAGAAAGTCATGGCCGATGACTTGAGGAACAAGGCGGCCGCGCGCGGGCTCAGTGTGCGCCAGCTCGCCACGCTTGCGTCCCTGGTGGAGAAAGAGACGGCGAAGGCCGACGAACGACCCGTCGTCGCCGGGGTGTACACCAACCGGCTCAGGATCGGCATGGGCCTCCAGTGCGATCCCACGGTCATCTACGCGCTGATGCTGGCCGGGCGCTACGACGGCAATATCCGCAAGGGCGACCTGCAGATCGACTCGCCGTACAACACCTACCGTTACGCCGGCCTGCCCCCCGGACCCATTGCCGCGCCCGGCGAGGCGTCTCTTCAGGCGGCGGCGGCGCCCGCCGATGTGCCATATCTCTACTTCGTCAGCCGAAACGACGGTTCACACGTCTTCTCGACGACCCTCGACGAGCACAATCGCAACGTTCGCGAGTTCCAACTGCGGCGCCGGCCGTGAGTATCCGTTGTGTTGTGTCGAATACGAGCGTTGGTAGTCGTCAGTGGGGCCGGCGATGATGATGCCGGACCGATGAACATCCTCCGTTTCGTCGTCGTCTGCATCTTCACGCTCGCCGCATCCTACGAGGCGCGGGGAGTGGCTCGAATTACCGGTACCATCCGCGACGCGTCGGGCGCCGCTGTTTCGGGAGCTGAAGTCTTCCTGCTCACACCCGCGCTGACGACAGTGGCCGCGTCGAGGGCCGACGCGCAGGGGGCGTTTGCGCTCGAGGCGCCGACGGCCGGGAACTTCGTGCTGCTCGTGCGCGCGCCGGCATTCGACGAAGTGCGGCGTCCGGTCGTCATCGTCGATGGCCAGCCGGTGCGGCCGATCGTCATCGTCCTCGAGGTCGGAGCCCTCGCCGAGGACGTCACCGTCACCGCCTCGGGCGAATCGGTCGACGACCTGCGCCGCGCCGCGCACCCGGTCAACGTGATCAACGCCGAGGAGATCGCCGACCGCGTGAAGACCGTCATGGCTCAGGCGGTGGAATCCGAAGCCGGTGTCGCACTGCAGCGCACCAGCCCGACAATGGCGGGAGTGTTCGTGCGCGGCCTCACCGGCAACAAGGTGAACGTGTTCGTGGATGGCGTCCGCTACTCGAACGGCGCCCAGCGCGGAGGCGTGAGCACCTTCCTCGATCTGCTCGAGCCCGAGGCGATCGAGACCATCGAAATCGTGCGCGGTCCCTCGAGCGCGCAGTACGGCAGCGACGCGCTCGGCGGCAGTATCCAGTTCTTTTCCCGTCCACCGTCTTTGGGGGTGCAAGGCGGCGGACGGTGGCGCGGCTGGCTCACGGCCAACGCCGGCTCGGCGCACCGCACGGGGGGCGGCTCCGCGCTGCTCGGTTACACCGGTCCGACGCTCGGCATGACCGCCACGGTCGGCGGCCGCGGAACCGGGCGGGTACGAACGGGTGGCGGAATCGATTCGCATGCCGCGGTGACAAGGTTCCTCGGCGTGCCCTCCGACCTGCTGATGGACGAGCGGCTCCCCGATACCGGCTTTCACCAGGCTGGCGGCGCCGTGCGCGCGAACTGGGTGCCCTCGGCAAACACCCAGCTCGTCGCCAGCTACATGCGCTCGGCCCAGGACGGCGGCGATCGGTATGATCAGCTGCTCGGGGGAGACGGTAACCTGATCTCCGAGCTCAACGCGCTCTCTCTGGATCTGTTCTCGTTACGACTCGAGCGCGCCGCGGTCGGCCCCTTCGATCACCTGTCGCTGACCTACTCGCTCAACAGCCAGCGCGAGGAGCGCGTGAACCAGGGTGGGAACGGCAGCCGCACGGCGACGATCGGGCACGAGCCGGAGCGCACCACTGTCCACGGCGCGCAGGCGTCGTTCACCAAGACGCTGTCGCCGCGCCAGACGCTCACCGTGGGAGGAGACACTTATTTCGAGCGACTGACGTCGGACGCATTCAATGTGAATCCCTCGAACGGCGCGGTCTCGGCACGACGGCCTCGAATCCCGGACAACGCCACCTTCACACAGGGCGGGGTGTACGCGCAGACGACGTTCGACGTCGCGCCGGACAGGTTGCGCCTGACCGGCGCGGCGCGCTGGGGTGGCGCGCGCTATCGGGCGGATGCCGCTGACAGCCCGGCCGGGTCGGCCCCGCTCTGGCCGAGCGACTCGCTGGACGTGGCGGACGTCACGTTCCGCGCGGCCGCCGTCGTCACGCCGAACGACTCATGGAGTGTGCTGCTGTCGGTGAGCCGGGGATTCCGCGCGCCGCACATGACGGACCTCGGAACACTGGGGCTCACCGGATCCGGCTTCGAAGTCGCGGCGCCGGACGTCGCCGGCCTCAACGGCACGGTCGGTTCCAC
>JACDBQ010000681.1 GCA_013694845.1 Acidobacteriota bacterium | reverse complement strand
GTCACGTCCATGGGCCGCACGCTGATCGATCGCGACACGGCTCCGGGCGCCGAGCCGGAGGATCTGCTGAGACTGAACCTGCCGGCCCTGATCGTTCCAGGGAACGATCACTCGCATGGAACGTCGGCGGCGCGGTATCTCGCCGAGTGCCTGCGCGGGTCGGAGTACTGGGATGTCCCGGTGGACGGTCAGACCGCGGACACCGCGCCGGCCCGAATGCTGGCGTTCCTGGCCCAGCACAACCGATGAGGGGAACGCCGCCACTGTCCCGGACCGCATCAGCCGGCCAGATCGTGCGTGCCAGTGGCGAACAACTCGTCGACCGTGACGGGCTCGGTGATGATCCCCTGTTCGAGGCTGTACTGGATGACCGCCTCCATCACGCGGCGGTTTGGCTCGACCCCGTACGGCAACGGGTCCCCGGTCATGTCGAGCACCCGTCGAAACACCTCGTTGGCCGCCGACGGGGATTCAATGTCGGCGCGCAGCCGTTCGACGTAGCGGCGTTTGGCCTCGGCAAAAACCGAGAAGAGCTCGCGAGCGAGCCCCGGGTTCGCGGCGAGAATGTCGTCCCTGACCACGACGGTGTGATTGATCGGGTAGAGCCCGCCGTTACGCAGGCGAGCGAGGCCTATCTCGAGCGCGTCCGGTATCAGCGGTTTCACGTCGGGCGAATCGACCGGCACGCTGATGGCGGCCGCGATCTCGCCGGCCGCGAGCATCTGTTCGAGCGTCTGGCCGGGAGCCGCCGGCACGACGTTGGCCGGCGGCCGATAGGCGGCCACATGCTCGTCGCCGGAGAGCAGCCACGTGATCTTCGTCAAGTCGACCCCATGTTCGTGCTGCAGGATGCTGCGGGCCCAGAGTCCGGTGGTGACGGTATAGCCACGGTTGACGCCAACGCGCTTCCCTTCCAGGTCTTTCGGCGAGTTCACGCCGGTCCGGGTGTTGTAGGTGATCGCGCCGTCATGGAAGGCCCGCATCGGGAAGACGGGGATCGCGGTGAACGCCGCGCCGTGCGCGCGGGCGCAGATGTAGGTCGTGATCGCCATCTCGGAGACGTCGAACTCGAGACCGCGCACCATCCGCCGGAAGGCGTGGATGATCTTGGGGACCTCTTCGAAAGCGAACGTGAACGTGGAAGGCTCGACCGTTCGGTCCTTCAAGGCCGCGGTGTGACCGTAGGTCGCGAGCGCGGTTTTCAGCACCAGATCAGCCATGGGTCCATCTTAGCTGGTCGTTCGTTTGCGCGTGCGCCTCCATTGCCGCACCGTATTCGGCGTGATACTTTTGAGAATGGTCGGACCACGCCGTCGCTCCGCCCTGACGGCACACGATGCGACGCCCTCCACACCGGGAATGCTCATGCGCACGCGCCTCCTGCTCTTTGCCGCCGCCCTCGGAACACTGTTCGTCACGGGAACGACCAGGCCCCAGTCTCTCGAGGCTGACGCACTGCGGCCGTTGCTCGCCTCGCCGCTGGAATCCGAAATGTGCCTGATGCCGCTTGACCGGACGGCCTACCGGCAGACGCGCGGCGGCGGCGCGGGCGGACGGCTGACCGACAAAGCCCGGGAGAACCTGCTCCCCTGGCCGCTCAAGGAATCGGCAACACTCGACGCCATGCCGGTGCGGAGCGTGTTCGATCCCTACCCGACCTTCGGCGGGCTCGCGCTGGACCCTGCGGCCGGCCGGGCGTTCTTCAGTGATTCCAGCCTGTCCGGCGTGCTGTCCTACCACGCGAGCGACGGCAACAATTCGCCTGACATCACCGATCCGCAGACGCACGTCCTGGGGCCCGACACCGGCATCGGCTTCATCGCAGGGGTCGCGGCCGATGCCCAGCGCAAGGAGGTGTACGCCGTCAACAACGATGGCGGCGGCGTGGTGATTTTCGGATATGACCAGACCGGCGCCGTGCGGCCCGTGAGGAACCTGGAAACACCCCACCAGTCGTGGGGCATCACGCTCAGCCAGACGCGCAACGAGATCGCGCTGTCAGTTCAGCAGATGAGCGGCATCGTCTTTTACGCCCGTGGAGCGAAGCATATGGACCCGCCGGTGCGAACACTGCGCGGATACGAAACGGGTCTCGCGGATCCGCACGGCGTCGCGTTCGATGACGACCGCAAGGAGCTCGTCGTCGCCAATCACGGGAACTGGACCGAGCTGCGTCCCTACAGTCCCTACGATCCATTGACGAAGACACCACAGGAATACCAGCCAGGCCGCTTCGAAGCGCCGTCGATCCGGACGTTCGCGGCATCGGCGACGGGGAACGCGAAGCCGCTCCGGTCCATCAGCGGCGATCAGACAGGCCTGAACTGGCCGATGGGCCTGGGCGTGGATCCGCAGCGCGACGAGATCGTGGTCGCCAATTATGGCGACAACTCCGTGCATATCTTCTTGCGCTCCGCGGACGGCAACGTCGCGCCCTCGCGCGTGATTCGGGGCGATCGCACCGGGATCGTCGGGCCGGTGGATGTCAAAGTCGATCCCGTCCGCAACGAGATCTGGGTGGCCAACTATTCGGAACACTCCGCCGTGATCTTCGATCGCGACGCCGCGGGCAACGTCCCGCCTAAGCGAGTCATCCGGAACGCCCCGCAGGGTGCACCGGCCCTCACGTTCACCAATGCTGCGGCGGCGGCCTATGACACCAAGCGCGACGCGCTGATCGTCCCTAATTGAGTCAGCACACCGAGAGTCTCGGTGTTTGCCAGGTTGGCAAACGGGTTGATGGCCCCGGAACGGGTAATCGAAGGACAGGGCACGTCCTTGAGCCGCACCATGCACGGTGTGGCCTACGACGAAGCGAACGACGAGATGTTGATCCCGGTCGCTCTTGGCGGAGCGATCCTGGTGTTCCGCGGGGGCGCGAACGGACAGGAAGCTCCGATCAGGGTTATCCAGGGGTCGAAGACACGCTTGATCAGGCCACAGACGATTGCGGTCGATCCGATTCACGACGAAATCATGGTCGGAGACACGACCGCGCGCGCCATTCTCGTGTTCGATCGGAAAGCGCATGGCGACGTCGCACCGAAACGGGTGCTCTACGGCGAGCGGACCCGGTTGCTGGATGTGGTTGGGGTTGCCATTGATCCCACGCGGGACGTGATCGTCGCCGCGACACGGTCGGCCACGACCACGGGAATCGTCACCTTCAACCGCACCGACAACGGCAACGCGACGCCGAGGACGATCATCGCGGGCCAGAACACGGGGCTGGCGCACTTCCGGCAGGTGGCGGTAGACCCGGGCAGCGGCCGCATCTTCCTGGCCCAGCAGAGCATGCGCGAGAAGCAGTTGGAACCGTATCGCGCGGATCGGCCCCGATCCGAGGAGGAGTTTCAGAGGGCCAGTCGGAACTCCAGCGGGCGTATGGGCCCTGGCTTCGTCGGCGTCTGGGATATCAACGACAACGGGAACATCGCCCCGCGCGCGCTGATCCAGGGGCCGGCCAGCCGGCTGATTGCGCCAGGGGGCATCGCGCTCGATCCCGAACGGGGTGTGATTTACGCGGTGGACGGCGGCGCCAGCGGCTATTACGCGTACGCCCTTCCCCAGTTGTTCAAAGAGGCGTGGGCGGTCCTTTCTTCGGCATCGCGGTGAGCCGCGACCGCCCGTCCGGTCGTTACTTCCCTGAAGTGTCGGCCGGCGCCCGCTTTTGCCGGTTGACGCCGTTCCCCGGGTTCTGCAGAATGACGGCTGATGTCGCCCCGATCTCCCCGCACAACCAGAGTCTCCGAAAGCCTGGCCAAACGGATCAAGCGCCAGATATCAACCGGGAAACTCACCCCGGGTGAGAAGCTCCCGGCTGAGCGCGAGATGGCGCGTCTCTACGGCACCAGCCGCGTCTCCGTCCGGGAGGCCTACCGATCCCTCGAGGAGCTCGGTTTACTGATCATTCGTCGAGGCGCCGACGGCGGGGCTTTTATCGCCGAGCTCGGGCACGACGCGGTTCAACGGTCGCTGTCCCTGGTCCTGCGGCTGGGTCGGACCTCACATGAAGAGCTCACCGAGGCCCGGCTCCTGATCGAGCCGCCGATCGCTCGGCTGGCGGCGCGCCGTGCACGGCCCGAAGACATCGAGAAGCTCCGGGGCGTGCTGGTGCGGCAGGAGGCCGCGCTCGCCAGGAAAGGGCATTTCCGCCCGCACAGCCTGCTGTTTCACAGAACCGTCGCCGAGTGCGCCCGCAACCTGCCGCTGATGACGCTGATGAATTCCCTTTCGGATCTCACGCTCGAGATCGTCTCGGTCATCGATACGCCGCGTCCGGTCAAGGAGGGTATCTGCCGGTTTCACCGTGCGATTTTCGAGGCAATCGAGCAGCACGACGAAGACGCAGCCCATCGGCTGATGCTGCAGCACATCGGGACGGTGCAGGACGGTATCGGCGAGATGCTCGCACAGCAGCTGCACGAGGGCGTCACGAGCAACGGGAAGAAGGCAAAGGGGATCAGCGAGCCGCGTCCGAAGAAGGCGGCACCGGCGGGTCAATCTTCGACCGTAAGTACGTGCAGTTGACCGTTCTGAGGAACGCCGGCTCTCTGCTCAGGCTGTATCCCTGAAGGAACCGAGCTTGGAGGCGGCGGGTGCGCGCTCGAGCAAATCGCGCATCTGGTTCAACGCGTCGTGGTCCGTCAGATCTGGCTGGAGCGGTGTCACCGAGACGTAGCCGTCTTTGACCGCCTGGTAGTCCGAGCGGTCATGGGGTTCCCAGGCATTCTCCCCTTCTTCGATCCAGTAGTAAGGGCGCCCTCTCGGATCGAGCCGCTCGGCGACGACCGTTACATGATTGCGCTTGGCCTGGACGGTGACGCGCATGCCACGCGGTGCTCCGGCCGGCACGTTGATGTTGACGAACGTCCGCTGAGGCAGCCCGTGCTCAAGCACCGAGGACGCGATCACGGCTGCGGACTCGGCTGCGGGCCCGAAGTCGTACTCATCGCCGCGCTGCAACGAGACAGCGATGCTCGCGATCCCGAGCAATGAGCCTTCGAGCGCTCCCGACACCGTCCCGGAGTAGGTCACGTCATCGCCAAGGTTGTATCCCTTGTTGATGCCGGACACGATCAGATCCGGTGGCGATGCATAGAGCTGGGTGACCGCCACGTTGACGCAGTCGCTCGGCGTGCCGTCGACTTCGTAGACACCCTCGCGCAGTCGTTCCATCCGCAGCGGGCGCCTGAGCGTGAGCGCGTGTCCGATCGCGCTGGCTTCGATGTGCGGCGCGACGACAATGACCTCGCCGAGGCGCGACAGGGCCGTCGCAAGCACGTGGATCCCGTCGGAGTGGACGCCGTCGTCATTGGTGACGAGAATTGTTTTCATCGGGGAACAAAAAGTATAGCAGCAGGGTCGCGGCGATCGCGAGCGCGGCGCCGGTCAGAAACGCGGCCTCGGGAGAGATTTGCGTCCAGATGAGACCGAAGCCGAGGCTCGCGAGCAATCCGCCCAGACCGACCGCGGCGTTGTAGAAACCGAAGGCGGTGCCGCGCTGCGCCGTGGGCGCGAGGTCGGCAATCCAGGCCTTCTCCACTCCTTCGGTCAGGCCGAAGTAGATCCCGTAGGCCAGGAACACGATCACCAGCGGCGTCACCGCCTCGACGAACGCGAAGGCGGCGTAGACCGCGGCGTAGAAGATCCAGCCTGCCGCGATGAGCCGCCGCCGGCCCATCCGATCAGAGATCTCGCCACCCGCGATGGACGATCCGACTTTCACGACGTGCAGGCCCGACCACAGCAGCGGAATCCAGAAAACCGCGATCCCGACCTCGCTGAGTCTCAGGAGCAGGAACGCGTCGGAGGCGTTGCCCAACGCAAAGAGGAAGATGACGAACAGAGGCCGTGCGATAGGCGTCAATGATGCCGCGATCGGCTCCCGGGGATCGGCGGCGAGGCCGTGCGCCGTGCTTCGAGGTTTGTCCTGGGTGCGTGGCGTGTCGGGTATGGCGACGATGAACCCGATGACGATCGCGCCCGGGATGAGTGTCAGGGCGAAAAGGGTTCGGTATTGTTCCGGATAGAAGTAGAGAAAGAGCGACGCCAGGAGGGGCCCGAGCACAGCGCCGCTATGGTCCATCGCCCGATGAAAGCCGAACACGCGGCCGCGTTGGCCGGGCGGCGCGAATTCGGCGAGCATCGCGTCGCGCGGCGCGCCGCGAATACCCTTGCCGAGGCGATCCGCGAACCGGACGGCGAGCACGTGCGACCACGCCCCCGCAATCGCGATGAAGGGGCGCACCGCCGAGGAGAGCGCGTAGCCGGCCAGCATGAGCCGCTTCGGCCGGCCCGTCTGATCGGCAAGCCGACCGGAAACGATCTTGAGGACGCTGTTCGCGGCTTCCGCCATCCCTTCGATCACACCCAGCGACATCGCGCCGGCGCCAAGCACACGGGTCAGGAAAAGCGGCAGCAGCGGGTAGATCATCTCCGACGCGGTGTCGGTGAAGAAGCTGACCCAGCCGATGAGCCAGACCGGACGCGGGAGGCCGGGAGGCGCCCGTTCGGCGGTCACACCCGGAGGAAGATGCGGCGTCGGTACATCCACGCGAGCAGCGCGAAGAGCAGAAGGAGATTCCCGATCGCGTAGATGACCGACGCGTTCTTGGGATCGAAGAAAGGAGCGAACCAGTTCAGGTAAACCCACCGGTTGACGGCGATGTCGCCACCGTCGGGGCCGGCAACACGGAACAACCCCAACGTCTTCACCAGCAGTCCGGACGCGACGAACAGCGTGATCGCGTTCACGCCCAGGATGACCAGCGGCGTCGTTCCGCGGCGCCAGCCTTTCACGTCGATCGTCCAGTAGCAGGCCGCCAGCAGCAAGGCTGCGCATCCCGCGGTGAAGACCGCGTAGGAACTGGTCCAGAGACTCTTGTTGATCGGAAAGACACTCCCCCAGGCCAGACCGATCAGCACGGCCGCGATGCCCCCCAGCGCGAGGGTCGAGGCTTTGCGCGACGACGTCCAGTTTTCGACGCCCAGGCACAGGCCCGCGAGAATGCCGAGCAGCGTCGTCGAGATCGCCGGCACGGTACTGAGCAAACCTTCGGGGTCCCAGCGGGGCCGCCAGAGATGACCGCCCATCAGCGCCCGATCCAGCCATGCCCCGAGATTTCCTTCGGGTGTGAGGTCAGAAGCCGTGCCACCCGGTGCCGCCACCAGCATCATGGTCGCCCAGTAGGCGAGGGCGAGCGCTGCGGCAATCGCGGACACGATAGCGGCCTGGCGGCGCCGATCACCGCCGCTCAGCCGGTAGATGCCGGCAGCGACCAGGTAACAGACGCCAATGCGCTGAAGCACGCCAGGGATGCGCCAGCGGTCCACGTCGAACCTCGGATAGCCGGCCAGGAACAGGCCGAGCGCAAAGATGATCGTGGCCCGGCGGAAGATCGAGGCCCAACCCGCGGAGGCCCGGGACAGGGTGATCGAGACGCCGACGATGAAAAGGAAGAACGGAAAGATCAGATCGGTCGGGGTGCACCCATGCCATTCGGCGTGGAGCAGCGGCCAGTACACGGTCCCCCAGTCCCCGGGATTGTTGACGATCACCATGGCCGCCATGGTGAGACCTCGGAAAACGTCGAGCGAGACGAGACGGGGCGCGGTGCGCACGGGGCACTAT
>JACDBQ010000673.1 GCA_013694845.1 Acidobacteriota bacterium | reverse complement strand
ATCACGATCACGGATGATGACGCCCCCCCGGCCTGAGTGTGTCAGACGGCACCGTCCTCGAGGGGGATGCCGGGACGACGCTGTTCGCGCTGTCGGTGACGCTGGGTGCGGCGAGCGGCAAGGCCGTCACGGTGACCTACGGCTCGAGCAATCTGTCCGCGGTGGCACCAGGCGACTATGCGGCCGCGGCCGGGCAACTCACGTTCGACCCGGGCACGGTCAGTCGCACGATTCCGCTGACGATCGTGGGGGACCTCGTGCGCGAGATCGACGAACAGCTCACGGTGACGCTGTCGGCCCCGGTGAACGCGACGCTCCCGCACCTGCGGTGGAGAAGGCAGTCAAGCAAGTGGCCCGCGAAACACACCGCGTCGTGAAGTCCGGGAAGAACAAGACGCTGGTGCGCGTCCGCTTCAGCTGCAATCGCTGAGCGTCGATGCTCCTTCGATAGGTACATCGAACGTGCGCGGGGTGCGTCGTCCGCGCGGACCAGCAGCCCGGAGGAGCGCGATCGGCTGGTTGAACCGTCAGCTTGTCCTGCGACTCAGAACTCGGCGCCGATACCAACGCGTTCCTCGCGATCATCCGAGCCGATCTTGATCTTGATCAGGTCGCGCGCCGTGAGCGCTCGATCGATTTGAGCCACGAGCTTGTCCGTCACGCCGGAACTGCCGCTCTGGACCAACGGCACGAGTGAGTGCGCACGCGCTTTCAGATGTGCGGAGCTGGCCGGTCGATTGTTGCGCGTTATGGGACTCCCCTACGAGCTGCCTGAGAGGACCTCAGCCCAGCAGACTCTCCACGTCAATGTCGAGTGCCGCGGCAAGAGCCCGATCGAGGTTGCGGATCTGGCTCGACGAGAGTCGGCCGACGAAGCGGGTGAGCCGCGCTTTGGACAGGCTGACGAGCTCGTCGCAGTGGAGCGCGCTGTCATGTTTCAGCCCCTCATCCGGGCCCACGGCGACTTGACTGGCCAGGCCGTGGCGGGCGGAATAGACCGGCGCGCAGACCACCGTCGAGAACCGGGAGTCGATCACGGCCTGCCGGCTGACAAGCGCAAAGACCCGGAAGGCCTTCGGGTCGGCGCCACCGGGCTTCGCCACCCGGAAGAGATCACCCCGTCTCACAGGTCTCCCTGATAGGCCAGCACGTCGGCGGCTTCGGCGTTGAGTGCGTCGGCGTGGCGGTTGATCTGCTCCATCTCCCGCGCTCGACGCAGCCGGCTGGCCTCGTCATTGAGCCGCTCCCGGAGGAGCCGCTCCACCGTCTCTGACCGACTCTCGCCGCGCCGCGCCGCCCGTCGCAGGCCGGCGAGAATGTCCGCAGAAAGTGTGACTGAGGTCTTCTGCTTGTTCATACCCCTAGAATATCATTGTACTCTGACGATTGTGCCTTCACTGTCGAGCGTCCGCGAGAGGTCGCCCCGAGCTGCGGACCGCCGCGCGTACCGGCCGCAAATCGCGAGGCGATCGTCTCCCAGATGAACGCCACGCTAACGCCGAAGTACTGGTGAATGAGCAGATTTCGAATGTCGCGCATGTCCTCCCACGGCACGTCGGAAAGTCGAGCGGCCGTCTCGACATCCATATGCCGAGCGGCCTCGCCGATGAATCTCCAGATTCCGGACGACGGCATCGATCGTTGTCGGTCAGCGGCAAAGGACTCGAGCGAGTGGGAGGCGGTGTGGGTTGTAGAGGATCTTGGCGAGCGCGATAAGATCTGCATCGCCGGTCGAGACGATCGCCTCCGCCGGCTCGAAGTCGGTGATCAACCCGACGGCAACCACCGGCACCCTTGTCGCCGCCTCGACCGCGCGCGCACCCGATGGTCTGCTCGATGTCTCAGCCGCCCGGAGCCCAATCGGTTCCCGACACCCTCATCGTTACCGGCCGCTCCCGCGGGAACACGGTCCGCACGGCGTCGAAGACCTCGAGCGGAAACCGCATCCGGTTCTCGAGCGATCCGCCGTACTCGTCCTCGCGGTGATTCGAGAGCGGGGAAAGAAACTGGTGGAGCAGGTGCCGTGCGCGCCGTGGATCTGCGACTGCGTCGATGCCGGGCGGCGCGGCACGTTCGTCCGACGCGGCGAACCGCTGAAGCACGCGGGCGAGAACCGGCGCGATCGAGCGCTACCGGCGGGTGGTCACCTTCGGCGAACGGGATGGCGGAGAGGGCGACGGTCTGCTATCCATCCGGCCGTCCGGCGGGATCTGCCGGCCCCCCTCCCACGGCACGCGCGTGGACGCTTTGCGTCCGGCACACGCGAGCTGAATGGCGATCGGGATGTCGGACCACCGGAGGACGCTGTCGAGCCTACGGACGATGGCGCATCGCGCCAATCGGTCCGCGCTGGCTCGGATCATCGCGATCAGGGATCCTTTCGGCATGCACTTCGCGCCCAACTCGTACGGCGATCTCGACAATCGCCTCGACGTCGGCCTGCGTCGTGTGGAAATTGACGATGCAGGCCCTCAGCACATAACGATTACCGACAACGGCATTCGACACGAAGGCCTCGCCGCCGTGCTGCAGGCGATCGAGAACGTGCCGATTGAGCGAGTCGAGGTAGCGCTCAACTGCCGGGTCTCCGAGCTTCGGTCGAAGGTCACACGGCACATAGCGGAACGTGGTGATGCTCAGCTCTTGCGTGATCAGTTCCAGTTCGGCGCAACGCCGAACCGCGTCGCCCATCGCGCGAGACAGCCGGATGTCCTCAGCGATCATGGTGCGGAACCCCGAGGCGCCCGCGTGCCGCAACCCGAGCCACACCTTGAGGGCGCGAAAACCGCGGGAATTCTGCGGACCGTAGTCGACGTAGTTGGTCGCCTGCTCGTCGAAGTGGTAATACGGCGGGTGATAGGCGAACGCCGCCCGCAACAGCCCGGGCTCGCGCACCAGCGCGCATCCGGCCTCGAGCGGCGCATAGAGCCACTTGTGCGGGTCCACCGCGACCGAGTGGGCCGCCGTCAGAGCACGCAGATCGTCCGGCGCGTCGGGAACGGCCGCCGCAAAACCGCCATACGCGCCATCGACATGGAACCAGACGTCGTACTCCTCGCACACGGCGCTGATATCCGGTAATGGATCGACAGCTCCGGTGCTCACCGATCCCGCAGTGCCGACCACCATACAGGGCACGTCTCCTGCTGCCTTGTCCGCCTCGATCTGCCGACCGAGCGCGGAGACGTTCATGCGGAGGTTGTGGTCGGTCGGGATCCAGCGTATCGAGTCGGTCCCAAGGCCGCCGATGTCGGCGGCTTTCTGGATCCACGTGTGCGTTTCGGCCGAGCAGTACACCCGAAGCCGTTGTCCGGAGTCTCCAATGACACCGCGCTCGCGTACGTTCCACGGCGCTTTCGCGGCGCGCGCGGCCAGGAAGCACACGATGTTCGCCATGTTGCCGCCGCTCAACAACAGGCCACCGCAATCAACCGGGTAGCCGATGAACGAGGCGATCCACCGCACCGTCTGCGACTCGATCTCGGTCGCCGCGGGTGACAGCGTCCAGGCGCCGACGTTCGCATTGACGGCCGACGCGAGGAAGTCGCCGAGCACGCCGATCGGCGCCGGCGCCGCCGTGATGTAGCCGAAGAAACGCGGGTGTGCATTGAACAGCGAATGCTCGAAGAGCAGCTGCGCGGTCCGTTCCAGTAGCGGCCCCGGATCCATTCCAGATTCGGGAAGCGGTGCCGACAGATCAAGGGCCTGGCGCACCGCGGACGGCGATTCGTCGCGAGTCACAGGTCCACGCTGCACCCCCTCGAGAGACTCGGCGAGCTGATCCACGAGTCGATGTCCGAGCGCACGAAACGCGGCCGCGTCCATGGCGAGCGGCGCCTGCCGCACCGAGTCGTCCCTCATCGGCCTACTCCTTCGAACAGATCCGTTTCACGTGCACGACCGCCGTTCACGATGCCATCCTCATTGTAGCGGCCGCTGCGTCACCGACGTCCCGCTCGTCGCCTGCCATCGACCGTCCGTCAAAATCAGCTCGCCCATCGAGGCGAACTCCATATACATGGCTACACGGCGGACAAAGACGTTGCCCGCGTGCCAATGAAAGTCGAGACGCTGGCCTTTGCCGTCGATCAGTTGACCTGGATGTTCCTCGACATGACAAACGACAGCGGACAGATCGCGCTCATGTGGGGGAAGACGCTCGCGGGCACGTCGTTCACAGCGGGGTCGTAAGAGCAACGTCGCGCGCGCCTGGACACCGGCAACCGCAGCCGGGCGCTGAACCCGACGCCCTTCACGCTGAAGCTGCCGCCATGGCGGGATTGTAGGCGCCCATTCGCGCGTGATGGTCGCCGGTAACGCCGCGGACAGCTCAAGCCTCCGCATCAGTGCCGCGAATCGCGGGTCGGAGCGGAGCGGATCGAACCCGGGCAATCCGGTGTAGCTCAGGAGCACAGCGGATGCTTCGCGAGCGGCGGTGCGATAATCGGGACCTGCCCGGTCAGGACGAGGTCTTTTCTGGAAATTCAGTCGCGCCGCGCCTTGAGAAAGACGTCGATAGAATCCGGACGCGGATTGATGTAAGCGAGCCGCACGCGACCGTCGTCGGTCATCGAGACGGTCGCCGGGATTGAGCTCGTCGTCACGCGCCAGC
>JACDBQ010000640.1 GCA_013694845.1 Acidobacteriota bacterium | reverse complement strand
CGGGCTGCGGATCATCCGTTTGCGCGTCGTGCTGCGCCGCCAGGAAGATGCGTTTGTCTTTCAGCAGCGCGTGCTCCAGGGCCCGCACGGACGATGGCCGGCCGATGACGAACGGCAGCATCATGTGCGGAAAGACAACGACGTCTCGGAGCGGGACTATCGGGAGGGTTTCGTAGAGTTCCATTAGTCGGTATTGATTGCTGAGCGCTGATTGCGGAGTGCGGATCGACGGATTGGTGTTATGGATTGTGGATTGGGGCGCCGATCAACACTCGCCGTCCGCAATCCGTCGATCAGCAATCCACGGTCACCAATCCGCAATCGTCTGTTAGCCCGCCTTTTCGATGAGCGTGGTAATCGGTTTCTCTTTGCTCATGACGACCTCGCGCGTGATGACGCACTCGCGGATCTTCTTCTGGCCCGGCAGGGTGTACATCAGGTCGAGCATGAGGTCCTCGATGATCATCCGGAGGCCGCGGGCGCCGATCTTCCGGGCCAGCGCCTGTGCCGCGATCGCTTCGAGCGAATCATCCGTGAAACGCAGCTTCACGTTCTCGTACTCGAACAACTTCTGGTACTGACGCGTGATCGCGTTCCTGGGTTGCGTCAGGATCTGCACCAGCGCGGCGCGGTCCAGTTCGTGGAGCGTGCCGAGCACGGGAAGTCGACCGACAAACTCCGGGATCAGGCCGTATTTGATCAGGTCTTCCGGCTCCACCATCTCGAGGGTCTCGCCGACGTCCCGGTTCGCAAGGGACTTGATGTCCGCCTTGAAGCCGAGCGTCTTCTTGCCGGTCCGGCGTTCGATCTGCTTGTCGAGCCCCACGAAGGCGCCACCGCAGATGAACAGGATATTGGTCGTGTCGACCTGGAAAAACTCCTGGTGGGGGTGCTTGCGCCCGCCCTGCGGCGGCACGTTGGCGACGGTGCCTTCCAGGATCTTGAGCAGCGCCTGCTGGACGCCTTCCCCCGACACATCCCGCGTGATCGACGGATTCTCGTCCTTGCGGCAGATCTTGTCGACTTCGTCGATGTAGATGATGCCCTGCTGCGCCTTTTCGATGTCGCCCCCAGCGGCCTGCAGCAGCTTCAGGATGATGTTCTCGACATCCTCGCCGACATAGCCGGCCTCGGTCAGCGTCGTGGCGTCGACGATCGTGAACGGAACCGACAGCAGTTTGGCCAGCGTCTGCGCGAGCAGCGTCTTGCCCGTGCCGGTCGGGCCGATCAGCATGATGTTCGACTTGGTTAGCTCGATTTCGTTCCGGCCGCGCGACTGCTTCTGGATCTCGATGCGCTTGTAGTGGTTGTAAACCGCGACGGCGAGCTTGCGCTTGGTCTGTTCCTGGCCGATCACGTACTCGTCGAGGAACTTCTTGATGTCCTGGGGAACGGGGAGCGACGAGGACCGGGCGCCGCCGCGTGCCTCGAACTTGTTGTCGTCGGCGATGATGTCGTTACAGACCTCGACGCACTCGTCGCAGATGAACACCGTCGGGCCCGCGATGAGCTTGCGGACGTCGTTCTGGTCCTTGTTGCAGAACGAGCAGCGGAGGATCTCGCCGTCGCCGGACTTCTTAACCATTGGCTTTAGGCTTTGGGCTCTGGGCTTTGGGTCTGGGCTCTGGGCTCTGGACTGTTGGCATGGGACTCGGGTTTGCAGCTTCGCTCGCGCCTGAAGCCTAGAGCCGAAAGCCTGGAGCCGACAGGTTACGCCCGTTTGCGGATGACATCATCAATAATACCGTATTCCTTGCCCTGCTCGGGGCCCATGATGTAGTCCCGCTCTGTATCATCCTGGATACGCTTGAGCGGCTGGCCGGTGTGGTCCGAGAGGATCTGGTTCAGTCGTTCCCGGGTCCGCAACAGTTCGCGGGCATGTATGTCGATGTCGGTCGTCTGCCCGCCCAGGCCCTGGACCCACGGCTGGTGAATGAGGATACGCGAATTCGGCAGCGAGAAGCGCTTGCCTTTCGCGCCGGCCGCCAGCAGCACGGCCGCCACGGATGCCGCCTGGCCGAGGCAGTAGGTCTGCACGTCCGGCTTGATGAACTGCATCGTGTCGTAGATCGCCATACCGGCCGTCACCACCCCCCCCGGGCTGTTGATATAGAGCAGGATGTCGCGGTCCGGATCCTCGGCTTCGAGAAAGAGCAGCTGCGCGATGACCAGATTGGCCACGTTGTCGTCGATCGGCGTGCCGACGAAGATAATGCTGTCCTTGAGCAGCCGCGAAAAAATATCGTAAGCACGTTCGCCGCGGTTGGTCTGCTCGACCACCATCGGAATGAGCTGCATGCGTTCGGTCGCCATAACGGGTTGAAACCTCTTATCGGTCAGATGCGGCCCGCTCGTGAGAGCAGGAACTCCATGGTGCGCTCGCGGCGGATCCCGGCGTAGACCCGGCCGAGCCCCCCTTCCTTCTCGAGGCGGGCGCGCACCGCGACCGGCGTCCGGCCTGTCCGCTCGGCATACCGCGCCACCTCTTCGTCGACTTCGGCGTCGCTCGCGGTGATGTTCTCGCGCCGCGACACCTCGTCGAGCAGCAGCGCGCTCTTCACGGCCTCGGCGGCGGCGTCCCGCTGCTTTTCGCGGAACTCTTCCCAGTTGATGTTGGTTTTCATCGGGTCCACCTGTTGTTCGATCAGGCGGCGGACGAAATCCTCGACCCGGCGGTCGATCTCGCGATCCAGCAGGGAGGAAGGCACGTCGACGGTCACGCGCTGTGCGATCTGGCGGATCAGATCACCGCGGAGCGCCCGCTCGTTCTCGTGCGTCAACTGGTGCTCGAGATCAGACCGCACGCGTCCTCGCAGCGCCTCGAGGGTTTCGAAGTCGCCGACGTCCTTCGCGAACTCGTCGTCCAGGGCGGGCAGGATCCGGGTGCGGATTGCCTTTATCGACGCGTCGTACTTCACCGTCGTCCCCGCGAGCTCGGTGACGGGGTAGTCGGCGGGGTAATTGACATCGAACGTCTTGCGCTCGCCGACGGTCATCCCGAGCAGCGCATCGTCGAATCCCGGGGGGTTGGCAGACGCCCCGAGCTCCACGGTCACGCTGTCATGGCGGTCGGTCTGGGCTTCGCCCTCCGGTCCGGTGGCGGTCCGCTCCAGATCGAGCTGAACGGAATCGCCCATTTCGACCGGCCGATCTTCCACCGTGTCGTAGCGGGCGGAGCGATCGCGAAGGCCGTTGAGCGCTTCGTCGACGGCCGCGTCTTCGAGCGCGTTGGATATTGTCTTCAGCCTCAGCGTGGAGTAATCTCCGGGATCGATCGGGGGCACGGTCTCGAACGTCGCCGTGAACTTGAGCGGCTGACCTTCTTCGACCACCACGTCCTTGATGTCGGGGGTGTCGACCGGTTCGATGCCCTTGTCACGAAGCGCTTCGTCCACGGCGCGCGGGATCAGGC
>JACDBQ010000398.1 GCA_013694845.1 Acidobacteriota bacterium | reverse complement strand
ACACCATCCTCGTGCCATACACGACCGTGATCAAGAAGCTGCAAGGGCAGCAGCACATCAATAACATCAGCGTCTCGGCCGCGACCCCCGATACGGCCCCAGTCGCAACGGCGATCTCGGAAGCGCTGCGCATACGCCACAAACTGATGCCCGGCGATCCTGACGACTTCATGGTTCGCACGCTCGAAGAGATGGCCAGCGTTCGATCGGAAACGGCGAGGACCATGGGCACCTTGCTGGCGGCAATTGCCGGGGTATCGCTGCTGGTGGGCGGCATCGGCATCATGAACATCATGCTCGTGTCTGTCACCGAGCGGACACGAGAGATCGGGCTGCGCATGGCCATCGGGGCGCGTGGCAAGGATGTTCTGCTTCAGTTTCTCGTGGAAGCCGTCGTATTGAGCCTGTTCGGCGGCATTATCGGGATTGGCTTCGGCTTCGGTCTTGCAGGAGCGGCCGAACGTTTTCTGGAGTGGCCGACAACAATCCCGCCCAATGCCATCGGGATGGCATTCGGGTTCGCGGCGGCCACGGGTGTGTTCTTCGGGTTCTACCCCGCTCGAAAGGCGGCTCGGCTGGACCCCATCGAAGCTCTGCGTTTCGAATAACGCAGCGTCGGCAGCAAGTGAGTCATTGTCACAAGGAGTAGAAGATGAAGCTGGCAAGAACAGGGATCATGGCGGCAGCGGTGCTCGCAGTTGCGAGCGTGGCGTTCGCGCAGAAGCCGGATTTTTCGGGCACGTGGGCGCCTGACACGTCAGCGATGCCGGCACCCCCGACAGGCACAAGCGGGGGCGGCCAGGCCGGCGGGGGCGGTCGGATGGGCGGCGGCATGGGCCCGCTGGTGGTCAAGCAGACGGCGACCGACCTGACGATCGAGACCACTCGGGGCGAGAACAAGACGGTCATGACCTACAAGCTCGATGGTACCGAGTCGGTCAACAAAGTGACGCAGGGCCGCGGCGAGAATGCCACCCAGGTAGAAGCGAAGTCCACGGCGAAGTGGGACGGTTCAAAGCTGGTCATTTCGACTCAGCGTCCGGGGCAGGATGGCGCCATGACGACGCTGACGCAGTCGTGGTCGCTCGACGCCGGCATGCTGACGATCGAGCGTCCGCGACCGGACGGCACGTCCAACAAGACGGTCTACAAGAAGACCACCTAGGGAAACTCAGAGCTACGAACTGAGAAGGAGCAACTCTAAAACTCAGAATCGCAAAGCTGCGATCTGAGTCGGGCACAAGGACCAACGGCCGGGCATCAAACGCCCGGCCGTTGGTCTTTGCGTCAGCCTGCCATCACCGACTCTCGTCCTGCAACAACGCCCTCAACAACTCCCCCACCCGCATTCCGCTGACCGGATCGACCATGTCGGGAGCGATCTCCGCCAATGGGCCCAGCACGAAGAAGCGCTGGCGGAAGCGGGGATGCGGCACCTCGAGGCCGGATTCGATGACAATGTCCGGCCCGTGAAGAATCAGATCAAGGTCGAGGGTGCGCGCTGCGTTCGGGGACGACCGTTCGCGGCCGAAAGACTGCTCGATCACCATCAGCGCGTCGAGCAGCTGGCGTGCCGACAGGGTGGTGTCACCCACCGCAACCGCGTTGAGGTAGAGATCCTGGTCGTCGCTCCCTTCACCGACGGGCCATGTTTCGATGATTTCGGAGATGGTGACGTTCGAGAGGAGCTCGCCGAGCCGAGCCGCCGCGAACGCGAGAGCTGCGTCCCGGATGCCCAGGTTAGATCCGATCGCGACGGCAACGCGTTTCAAGCAGCCTCGCTTCGATCGGGATGGCCGGTGCTAGTGACCAGCCGATGGTCGCACTATTCAACCCACCGGGTGTTCATGACGCCGTCCCCGGTGCCTGCGCCATCGGCACGGCGGCCGAGCAGATCTTCGCGGCCGGCGAGCGCCTGCTCGAAGAACCGGTGCTGCTCGAGGGTTTCGCCGAGTATGACCCGGAGCAGACTGCGGTGCCGGGCGTTGGGCAGGCCGTCGACGCGCGCCCGCCATCGCTCGACGAATTTCGCGGCCGCGTCACGGTCGGCGGTGATCACGTTCCGTTGTGCGTCCTTGCCCTTGCCCGGATCGCTCTCCGGCAGGGGCTGATCCTCCGCCGTGCCGCCGGTATCCGCGATGGCGTCCTGCAGCCAGCGGACGTGCATGTCGTCGCGGTTGATCACATACTGGTAGGTGTTGTTCACGTTGTAATCCGTCACGAAACGCGCCGCCGCCACGTGGCGATCTCGGAGCGTCAGCTTGTCGCGGAAGAACGCGGTCAGGAACTCGAGCAGTTCGGTCGCGGTCACGAGCCTTGCTTTTCCTTGCAGGTAATGCAGACCCGCGTCCAGGGGATTGCATTGAGCCGCGCCGGCGCGATCGGTTCCCCACAGTCGCGGCAGATCCCGTAAGTGCCCTTTTCCAGCCGGAACAGCGCTTCCTCGATCGCCTGGAGGATCTTCGCGTCCGTCTGTTTGAGCTTCAGCTGAATGTGCACTTCATTGTTGCCGCTCGCCTGGTCCGCGAGGTCTCCCTGCCGCGTGTTCATCTCGGTGGAGGCCTGAAGTGGCTTGGTGGCGCCGCCGGCCGCGAGAATCTCGCCGCGCTTGCGGAGCAGTGCGTCCTTGTAGGGTGTCTGGTCAGGTTGTGTCATTGCCGTCTCGATCTATCGATCCAGTGGCCCGGCCGCCCATGGAGCGTCCCGGCCGCCTCAGCAAAACTCAATCTTACCAAATTGGCAGCGGCCAGGCTGCTCGACCACGCCTTGGAACCCCGGGACCTTGGAACCCAGGACCTTACTCAGCCCTCAGCGTCGCAAGCGGCTTCTTCCTGAGCACGTCCCCGCTCGCGATGACGCCGATGACCGCCACCATCAGCGTCGTGATCAGGGCGCCGCCAAGCAGCAGTCCAGGTGCAGGCCGCCAGTCGATCTCGAAGACATACCGGCAGATCGCCCAGCTGAGAACGAGCGCGCCCGCGGCGCCGATCGTCCCCGCGAGCAGCCCGAGGGTCGTGTATTCACCGGCGATCATCGCGGTCAGCGTCCGGCTGCTGGCGCCGAGGGTCCGCAGGATCGCGGCTTCGTAGACGCGCTGGAACTTGGTCATCGCGACGGCGCCGACCAGGATCAGCACGCCGCCGAACAGGGCGATGCCGCCCACGATTGAAATCGCCAGGGTCACATTCTTGACGACGTCCTGCACCGACGCGAGCACCTCGCGGACGTCGATCGCCGAGACGTTGGGGTGGGCGGTCACCAGATCGTGCTGGAACGTGGCGCGGGCCTTCGGCTCCTCGGGCGCCCTGACGATCCCGACAAACGTGTGCGGCGCCTGCGAGAGCGGTCCCGGCCGGAAGACGAACATGAACCCGCCGTTGCGGGAGTCTTCCCATTCCACGTCGCGGACGCCGGTCACGCGCGCCTGGACGACGCGGCCGAGGACGTCGAAGCGCATCAGGTCCCCGACGCCGATGTCGAAGCGCTCGTGAATGCTGCGCTCGATCGACACCTGCAGTTCCTCGGCGTCCGCCGGGAGCGAACCCTGCCCTTCCCAGAAAGTGCCCTTGATCAACCGCTCGTTGGATTCGAGATGATCGCGGTAGGTGATGGTGTATTCGCGCGCGAGTGCACCGCGCCCCCGGACGTCCTGGAAAGTCTCGAGATTGACCTCCGCCCCACGGACGGCGGTGACGCGTGCGCGCAGCACCGGGATCAGCCGGGGCAGCGCGAATCCGGGCGTGATCCGGCTGTTCAGGAATGCGCGGACAGGTTCCACCTGGTCCTGCTGGATGTCGACGAGGAACATGTCGGGCCCACCCTCATTGAGCTCGATCGAGAGCTCCTCTAGCAGGTTCGACTGCAGCGCGCGCACCCCCAGTACGAAAAACGCGCCGAGTCCGACGGCCAGCAGGATCACGCGGGTCTGATTGCCGGGCCGCTGCAGGCTCAGCACGGCATGTCGAAGCGCGAACAGACGGGTCTGAGACAACGGTCTGATCGCGCCCACCAGCACCATCCCTGCGCCGTGCAGCACCAGGGCGATGGCGCCGAACCCTCCGCAGACGATGAGGCCCACCTGTAACGAGGCCGCCTGCCAGGAGGCCACCGCGATCAGCGCCAGGCTCACCGCGACACCCACCGCCGCCTGGACCCGGTCGACGGTTCGCAGGCGCGCCAGCAGCGGCTGGCGAATCACCCCGGGGGCGAGCATCGAGGTATCCCCGCCGCGGAGCAGGAGGAGCGGCTTCACGCGCCGGACTTCGAGCAGTGGGACGAGCGAGAAGAGCAACGACACCAGGAGCCCGACGGCCGTGCCCTGACAGACGGCGGACGCGGTGAGTCCGTAGGGGACGCCGCCGAAGCTTGCCGTGATCGACGCGGGGATCGCCCGCAGACCCACCGCCGCGAGCGCCACGCCGAGCAGGCTGCCGCCCAGCCCGAGCAGCATGACCTGGAGGACGTACGTCGCCAGGACCTGCCGGGTCGTGGCGCCGAGGCACTTCAGGATCGCGACACTGCGGATCTTCTGCTTGACGAAGACGCGGGTCACGCTCCAGACACCGATGCCTCCGAGCACGACGATCACGAAACCGACGAGACTGAGGTAATTTTCGGCGCGCGCCATGTCCTCCGAAATGTTGTTCTCGGCCGAGCGATACGACCAGGCATTGGCAAACTTGTCCCGCACCTCGGCTCGCAGCTGCGTCGTCAGATCGTCGACGCCGCGGTCCGCCACCCGGAGGAGCGTCTGGTAACTGGCCCGGCTGCCGAAGGTCAGCAGGCCGCTGGCCCGGAGGTCCTCGAGGTCCATGAAGACGCGGGACCCGAGCGTGAACGCGCCGGTTCGGCGCCCCGGCTCCTTCAACAGCACACCGCGAACCGTGAACGGCTGTCCGCCGATGAGGAGTGCGTCTCCCTGCTGGATCCCGAGTTGGGCCAGGAGCTCGGGGCGGACGATCACCCCGCGACCGCGCAGCAGATCGTGGGAGTAGCGGGCGCCTCCGAGCAGCTCGAGCTCCCCGTAGTAGGGGAAGGCCGGCTGCACACCGCGGAGCTCGACCATGCGCGCCACGGCGCTCCCCTGCGCGCCGCGCACCATTGTCGTCGTCTCGATCGCCTCGGTGCGATCGAGCACCGGGGCGGTGGCGAGCCGGGCCTCGATCGTTCTGAGAAGGTCTGTGGTCCAGGGCCGGTTCGAGGCGACCATGACGTCCGACGCCATCATCGCCCTGGCCTCGCGCACCAGTCCGGTGCGCACGTTCTGAATCACGGACCGCAACGCCACGATGGCGCCGACACCGATCGCCACGCAGACGAAGAAGAACAGCAGCCGCCGCCAGGAGGCGCGGAGCTCGCGGACGGTCATGCGGAGCACGAACATCATCGGACGGCTTCGACCACCCGACCATCGCGCAGCGCAATCGCCACGTGCGCGCGGGCGGCCAGTTCGGGATCGTGCGTGACGAGCACGAGCGTCGTGTTGCGCACGCGGTTGATGCCGAGCAGCAGCTCGATGATGGCGTGGCCGGTCGCGGTATCCAGGTTGCCGGTGGGCTCGTCAGCCAGCAGCAGCGGCGGATCGTTCGCGAGCGCGCGCGCAATCGCCACCCGCTGCTGTTCTCCGCCGGAGAGCTGTGACGGGTAATGGTGCCCACGGTCCGACAGCCCGACTTCGCCGAGCAGCGCTGTGGCCCGCGCCGGAGCGTCCTTCGAGCCGGCGATTTCCATCGGCACCAGGACGTTCTCGTACGCGGTCAGGGAAGGGAGCAGGTGAAAGAACTGAAAGACGAACCCGATACGCGAGCCGCGCAGCCGCGCGAGACCGTCTTCGTCGAGTGTCGTGATGTCCACGCCATCGATGATCACGCGGCCGGCCGTCGGGGCGTCCAGGCCCGCCACCAGCCCGAGGAGCGTGGACTTGCCGCTGCCGGACGGTCCGGTCACGGCCGCGACGGCACCGCGTTCGATCGTAAGGTCCAGCGGATGAAGAATCGTCAGCGTGCCGTTCCCGCTCGGCACCGATTTGGTGACCCCGTGCAGCTCGATCATGAGGCCGCGGACATCTGGTCCAGCACCGTGCGGAGCACCTGCCACACCGACTCGGCGATCTTCGCGGCCCCCTGTGGGTTCGGGTGGATGCCGTCGCCCTGGTTGAGCGCCGGGTCGCCCGCGACGTTCGCCAGCAGAAACGGCATGAACAGCACGCGCTGCTCGCGCGCGACATCCTGGAATGTGCGACGGAACGAGGCGGTGTATTCGGGTCCGTAGTTCGGCGGCGCTTCCATGCCGGCGAGAATCACGACGATCTTCCGCTCCTTCGCCTCCCGGATGATGGCTGCCAGGTTGCCTTTCAT
>JACDBQ010000613.1 GCA_013694845.1 Acidobacteriota bacterium | reverse complement strand
CCGCCCGGCAGGATGAACACGGCCACGTCGGCAGGATCAACGTCGCTGACGATTCCGGACGGCAGGACGCGGATCCCGCCCATCGACACGACCGGGCCAGGCGTAAGGCCAACGGATTCGACCCGGTATCCCCCCTGGCGACGGAGCTCCGCTACGGCGTGAGCCGGCTCCCAATCCGCGAATCCATCAACGACGAGCAGGTAGACGGCTTTCTCGGGCATCTCTCATTCTCAACGAGTAACGCGCACGCCGACACTTTCCCGTCACAAACGCTTCCGCGTTGAAGCCGTCTGCGCCGCCGCCCCCGCGTTGAGCAAGCTGAAAATCGCGCACCCCTCATTGCTCGTCGCATAAGGAACGTCCCGGCGGCGTACCTTCTTCCCTGCGCTCCGCCTCCTCCAACCAGCCGCGCCGCAGCAGTTCACCGGCCACGCTGGACAGATATGGCTTGATGTCGACGATCGGCGTTCCGTCGAGCATGTCGATGCCGCGTACCCGCAGGCGCGGTCCATCACGCCCCAGGAGCTGGACGACGGTCAGACCGAGCGGATTCGGTCGCTGCGGCGAGCGCGTCGCAAAGACGCCGTGAGGACGGTTGTCGGACGGCGGGTGCGCCATGAGATCGGCCCCCTCGGCGCGGTCGAAAATCCAGATGACGTACAGGTGCGAGAAGCCTTCGATGTCCGTCAGCCCCGCCTCCAGTTCCGGCCGGATCTCCAGGATCCCCTCGCTGTCGTGCCGCGCCCCCAGGCCTCTGGGGATCCTGGCAGTGTCGGTGTAGGGGCTCCGAACGGTCCCGATGGGATCGAGCGTGATCGGCAACATCATTTCTCGTTCTCGCGAGGCGTTGAATGGTGCGGAGCCCGCGGGAAAATCGCAGCCAGCGGGGAACCTGAGCCGTGTAGCAAAGAGCTCGTGCCGAGACAGGCGACGATTGGGACGCCTACAAACGGAAAGTGACCGAAGAACTGGATCCACCAGCGGACACCGATCACGGGCGGCCGATGGGTGAGCAACGGAATCACCGCCAGGGACATGACTATCCAGACGAACGGTCCATAGAGCGATGCGACTTTGGCCACACCGTGCCGGGAGGCAAGGACGCGCCGGATCCATGACGAGCGCATGAGGACGAACAGGAACACGGCTGACCATCCGAACGCCACGCCAAAATGCATCACTACGCCGACCAAGGCCGCTCGTGAACCTGCTGCGAACGCCTCGAGGCCAAGCAGCGTACTGGCGACTCCCTGAAAGAGGCGGGTCACCGTGGAGTGATAGAAGACGACGCTCAGGACGCTCGCGAAAAGCCCGTCGACAAGACCGGTCAGGATGCCTGCGCAGACCAGTCTGGAGAGGATGCCGCGCATCACAGACATGGCGTGATCTGCTGAATCATGCGTCTCTCCTGAAAAGGACCCCACCCGTCGTTCGAGCAGCGTCGAAACCGAGACCGGGATCATGACCCCGGCGGGCTCTCGACGGACCATCCGAAGGCTTCGAGTGCGGTCGCGGCGAGGGTTCGAATCGCGGCCCAGTACTCGTCTTTGCCCAAAGCCGCTTCGGTCCAGATGTCCGGATCATATTCAGTCCCCAGCCGCGAAATGAGACTGAGCCGCCGTTCTATAGCAGTCAAGGACTCGGTCTGGGTGGACGTCAGATCAGTCTCGTAATTTGTCCGGATGACCGACGCCCACTTGTCGAAGTCCACCGCGAGGTCGTCGACTTTGGCGGCGTAATCAGGAAACAGCGCCAGCTGTTCTGATGGTGGGACCGCCAACGCCTGGAGGCTCCACTTCAGATTCCTGAATTGCGATTCTTTTTCTGGCTGATCATTTTCAAGGCTGATACAGGATGACATCTCGGCTACCTCTCGGCTGTCCACGCCTCCTTGACATTCAGCGTCGCAAACGACGTCAGGCCCACGGCTTCCAGCAGCGCGGCGGTCAGCTCCTCGGCCGAGAACGCCTCGGCGAGGCCGACGAACATCTGCCCGGCGTTGTTGATCACGACGTCAGGCGCGCCGGACTCGGCCAACACGGTGGCGACGTCACATCAAGGTCCAGGACGCGCAGCTCGAGGCCTTCAGCCGACGCCACCGCCAGGATCTCGCCAGCAACCGTCGTATTCTTCCCTTCCGCGTCGCGCATCGTGGCATAAACGCGATTGCCCGCGCGAGCCAGCCTTTCCGACACCTGGCGACCGAATCCCGAACTGCACCCGGTCACGACAATTGTTTTCACCATAGGCACGCCCTCCGTATTCCGATCATCGATCTCTCGAGATCACCGGATCGCGTCGTCCGCGCGCGACCAACCGCCTGAGAGTCCGCGGCCCTCGCTAGATCCAGCGCTGCCGGCGGAAATATCCCAGCATCCCGCCGACCAGCGTCAGCATCAGCGCCATCACCCACCAGAACTGTGCCGCGTTGCCGCCGGGCATGTCCGGCAGCTTGACGTTCATCCCCCAGAGTCCGGTGAGCACGGTCAGCGGCATGAAGATCGTCGCGATAATAGTGAG
>JACDBQ010000586.1 GCA_013694845.1 Acidobacteriota bacterium | reverse complement strand
ACGTATCACAGTCCTATCACAATCGCCTCGCTCACTTGCGGTGTAGCTACGTACTTGTCAGTACTCGTTCGGATAGCTGCGATCCGGGCCTTGCATGCATGCCACGAGTGGTCACCGCGACGAGCCGCGGAGTCGCAATCCACGCACCCGAGCTTCGCTCACATTCCGCACTAAGCGGGCACCTGCTTCCGTACGGCCTGCCCCGCGCGATGGACGCGCGCCGCCGGCGTTGTTCGGTGCGAATCCGCTGCTCCTCGCCGCGCATCACAGTACGCGTGGAGGGCGCGTCACTGCCGGTCTCAGCGCGCGACAACCTCAAAGAAACGACATTGGACCCACTTTGGACGATCTGACGTCGTAGTGGGCTGCCTTCTCATTCCACCGTGTCAACAGAGAACGCCGTTCTTCCGGGATGACTGCCCGCTCGTAGTCCGCACCGGCGATCGCACGGATGTCGTCGAGCGAGTCCCACAAGATGATGGTGATGAATTCGACTTCTTCGTCCGCCGGGCGACGCAACAGGTAGCTACCGCGAAAACCTTTCGCCGAACTGAGTCCCGGGAGCAGTTCCGGCGTCAACATCGCTTCATAGGCATCGGCATTGGCGCGGGTTGTATAGCCGTGCCAGACTCGTGCGACCATGCGGGCTAGAGTACACCAGCCAGGGTCCTCTGTTCCCGCGCCACGCTCCTTGCCGCCGCCGCGCTTGATGGTGGCGTTCTGGGCGGGCGTGTTATCGACCTCACATTGATCCTCTTTGGTCCCCATGCCTGGACATTCATCCTGCGTCGGCGCACGCCACGACCGTGCGCTCTGAGGTCTCGCTCGCCGCAGCGCAGGTCGCGATTGGTCGCCGCCCCTCAGGCCCTCAGGAACTCGGTGATGGTCGCCCTCAGGGTTGTGGGCTGCTCTTCCGGAATCCAGTGTGCTGTTCGGGGCAGAAGCACTGACTGTACGTTGGCCGCAACCTCCGGCATCATGGACTCCATCACGATCCCTGAAGTGCTCATGTCACCTCCGAGCGCAAGAACGGGCAGGTCTAACCTCCGTCCACACTCGTTCGGTCACGTGGGCGACTCAGGAGCGGCCTTGGGCAATTCGCGATCGCGAGACGACGGAACACCCCCTACCGCATCGCGCAGGGGCCGCTAGCCACAATCTGGTGGCGTCGGTTCCCGAAGTCTCCCCACTGCGATCGCAACGAAATCTGATCGAATCACGGTCCCGGTTCGCGTAAAGATGAACGCGACGAGCGACGCCGCATACCCAGCGCATGAAGCCGTGACAGCAGCGTCGTGAGCTTGATCCCGGGTAGCTCGGCGGTGATTCGCGACGTGCTCAGTCGGGAGTGTAACGCCGTGTCGACGGAGCCCCCAGCATAGCGGCGGCTCGTGATCGACAGGGAAACGCGAATGCGCAAATGGCAGACGAGGAGTTGCATGGTTCCGCTCACGGTGATGGTGGTTGCCTGGATCGTATTTCGGATCCTCGGCGTTGCTGGAGGAATGGCGGTCGTTGATTCGTGGACGGAGGCGCTGCGGTTTGCGTTGGCAACGATGTTTGTCTTTACGGCAGCGTCTCATTTTATTCCACGCACCAGAAACGATCTTGTACGGATGGTCCCACCGGGCCTACCGGTTCCGGGTCTCCTCATCGCGGCGACGGGCGTCCTCGAGCTGGCAGGTGCGATCGGCCTGCTGCTGAGCGGCGTCGTGCGCATTGCAGCGTACGGCCTGATCGCACTGCTTGTGGCGATGTTCCCCGCAAATGTTCATGCAGCCCGGATGCAGCTTCCGATCGCCGGGCAACCAGCGATGCCATTGATCACGCGTCTCCCGCTGCAGTTCTTCTGGATTGGGGCTTTGTGGTGGGTCGCACATGACGCATTGTGAAGGCGCTGTAGCCCATCGCCACGGCCGGATGCGCCTCGATGCAGTTGCACCCGCACGACGCGTGCGTGCCGTTCGAGGAGAAGTGTCCATATTGATGCGTTACAGGAGGGCTTCTCCGCGATCCTTGCGATTGCGTTTAGTGTTTCAGCGGCGTCGTGCTCGAGCCCCACCACTCCGAGTCAGGCTGGGGGAATGCGAGGCCGTTCGCCGATATGTCGATTGTCCTCCTGCTACGCGACGAGGCCGCAGCCACCCGCGGCGGCGACGATGGGAGTGTTCTGAATGACTGGCGCAGACGTTGCGCCTCACCCCGGCGGGAAGGAGCGGTGATGGTCGAACTCAACGGAAAAGTAGCGCTGGTGACGGGAGGCAGCCGTGGCATTGGCGCCGCGATCAGCCGCCGTTTGACCCAAGGCGGAGCCGATGTGGCGTTCACGTACGTACGCGACGAGTCCCAGGGGAAGGCGGTCGTCGGTGCAATTGAGGCGACCGGGCGGCGGAGCTTGGCTCGGCAGCTGGATGCGGCCAACGCGTCGGCCGTTCAGCAGATTGTTGACGAGGTCTTCTCACATTTCGGCCGGCTCGACATCCTGGTCAACAATGCCGGCATGTTCCCCAGCGCTCCGCTCGAGGACATCACTGTGGAGGAAGTCGACCGCACACTCGCGGTCCACGTGCGGGCCGTGTTTGTCGCGTCACAAGCCGCGGCCCGGCACATGAGGGATGGTGGACGCATCATTTCGATCGGCTGCTGCTTCGCAGAGCGCGTGCCATATGCCGGCGTGAGCCTCTACGCGATGAGCAAGGCCGCGCTCCTCGGGCTTACCAAAGGTCTGGCACGCGATCTCGGCCGCGCGGGGTCACCGTCACGCTCGTGCATCCAGGGTCGACGGATACGGACATGAACCCGGCGAACGGGCCCACTGCCGACTACAAACGGACGTTCATGGCACTGCGCCGGTACGCACGACCGGAAGACATTGCGGAGACGGTCGCATTTCTCGCCAGCAACCGGGCGGGCTACATCACTGGCACCTCAGTTGCGGTCGACGGAGGTTTTGCAACGTGAGCGGGCCGGCCGACGCGACGATGAACGTGGGTTGGGCGTGGCTGCTGCTCATCGGCGCCGGGTTGCTCGAGATTGTGTGGGCGGTTGCTCTCAAACAGGCTGACGGCCTGACGCGGTTCTGACCGAGTGTGATTGGCGTGACCGCGATGCTCGTGAGTGGCGTGCTGCTGACGCTTACGCTGCGCGTCCTCCCAGTTGGCTCCGCATACGCCATCTGGGTTGGCATCGGCGCAGTCGGCGTCGCACTCGCCGGGATGCTCGCCTTCAACGAAGGCACGTCCCTCGCAAGGATCGTGTGCCTCGCACTGATTCTGTCCGGGGTTGTCGGGCTTCGATGGCTGGAGACTTAGGAGCAAGTGCATCGCCAACGGCGACTCAATAGTCCTGACGAATCAACACGAGATCGCCGCGCTCCTTCGCCGCCGCCTTAAAGTTCCACTGGCAGCCTCGATCCTGTTCGCCGGCCGGCGCGATCATGGCGGTGGAACGATCCGGCAACGACCCTACGGCCGGCTGGCTTACTGTGGGTGTAACGCCTGGCACGCGACGCATGGCGCGCGCCATGTGGCTCTGATGGGAACCAGAAGCGCGACCCATGCCTCCAAGTTGGCGCATCACCGTCAATTCATCCGTGACCCGCTGTGCTGAATGATACGATCGCCGCGCACACGCTCCTGCGAGCGCTACGGTGTCGCATTCAGCGCTGCCTCCTGCGGATGTGGCGCCGTTGTCATCCGTCGAGGACCGCGAGATCGAGCCGGCGGAGATGGGATGGGTCGGCAATCACATCGATCGCGGTGATCTTCTCGTTCTGGATCGTCAGGCTGAGTACGAGCGCCAAGCGGCCACGCCGGCCGACGAGGATGCCCGGCGTGCCGTTCACGAGCGCGACCTGTGGGTATCCGCCTCGCCGCGCGTTCGCGAGCGCCTGTTCCGCGACAGCCGGCGCGCCCCGAACTTCTCTGGCAACACCCTGCGGCACCGCGATGCCGTCAGCTCGGCGCACGACGTTCGGATCGAGGACTGCGAGAAGACCAGCGATGTCGCCGCCGCGCACTGCTGCGAGAAAGGCCTCGACGACGTGCCGCTGGCGCGCCAGAATCGCGCTCGGCAACGCACCAGTGCCGCGGACGCGGTGCCGGGCACGGCTGGCGAGTTTTTTCGCTGCATCGGTCGAGCGGCCCACCAGTGGAGCAATCTCGTCGAACGACAAACCAAACATGTCGTGGAGCACGAATGTGAGACGTTCGGCCGGAGCCAGCGTATCGAGCACCACCAGCAACGCCAGGCCGACCGAGTCGGCCATCATAGCTTCGCACTCGGGATCGGTGCCGCCGTCACTGTCGACGATCCCGTCCAGAGCGTCCGGCGCCAGCTGCTCCTCGCGCCGCGACTTACGCGCGCGCAGAAGGTCGAGGCAGACGCGAGCGACCACGGTCGTCAGCCAAGCGCGCAGATTCTCGACACCGGTCGTATCAGCGCGGCTGAGGCGCAGCCATGCATCCTGGACCGCATCGTCCGCTTCGCTCATCGAGCCGAGCATCCGGTAGGCAACAGCGTGGAGGTGCGCGCGGTGGCTCTGAAACCGTTCGGCCAGCCAGTCAGACTCGTCCACGGTCACCTTTCCTCCTCACGTTCCGTCTGTACCTATGACGAAGGAGACGGCTTCAAGGTGACCATCGATAGCGCAGCGAAGCCAAAAGTGACGAATGGACGGCAGGAGGCGGGACGATGCTGAAAAAGGTGGTGTACGTGGCCCTGTTCGTGAGCGATCAGGACAAGGCGCTCGACTTCTACACGAACGCAATCGGCCTCGAGAAGCGGGGTGACTACCGGACACCAGACGGACCGCGATTCCTGACCGTCGGCGTGAAGGGCCAGGACTTCGAACTCGTTCTCTGGCCCGGTACTCCCGGCAGGGCCCAGGCGGGTTCAGCGGCATGCACGATCGAGGTGGAAGATTGCCGCGAGGCGTTCGAGACGCTGAAGTCACGCGGCGTGAAGTTCGAGTCATCCGACATCCTCGAATTCCCATGGGTTTACGTTGCGAGATTCCAGGATCCGGACGGCAATCTGCTGCAGGTGCGAGAAGGTCGAGGGGCATTTCGGCGCTGACGCGCTGCATCCAGGCATTTCGTCCGGCATCGCCGCCTTGGCACGGTGTCAGGG
>JACDBQ010000584.1 GCA_013694845.1 Acidobacteriota bacterium | reverse complement strand
CCGCGAAACCGGCGACAACGTCGTCTCTATAGTCGAGCAACTCCAGCGATCGGACATCACCATCCGCAGCGATCGCGACGCCACCTATTTCGATATCGGTGGGACCGTCGGCATCAGCTATGGCGTTATCGGCACGTGGATCACATCAGTCCTGGCGGTGCTGCTCGGGGCACTCGCGTGGATTCGGATCACGCGATTTCTGATTCGCGAAGAAGGCCTCGGCCGGTGGGTGCTCGGCCTCGCGTGGATGGTCCTCGCCGTTGCGTCGGCGGGGGCCGGGATGGTGGGTGCGACCGCGGCGCTCAGGGCAGCGAGAGAGGTTTACCACCCCTGGTACGCTCACCCCGACCGGTTGTTTCTGATGCTCACCGCGATCGGGGGGGCCGTGGCCTGGATGGTCGCGCGCGCGGGTCGCTGGATCCCCCTGCGGGCGCGGGGACTGCGGCATCCCGCCATGGTGTGGACCTACACTCTCCCGGTCTGGATCGGGCTCGCCGGCTTCGGCCTCTGGGCTGCACCGGCTGCCGCGTATCTCTGGACGCTGCCGCTTCTCTCCGCGGGGCTGGCCTTGCTGATCGCGCCGCCGCGGAATGCCGGGGGTCTGCGGATCGCATCGGTTGTAATTCTCGCGATTTCGGCCAGCTTCTGGCTGCGGGACACCCTGGAGCTGCTCCGTTTCATGGTGGCGGTCTTCGGACGGCTGCCCTTCATGACGCCGGTCTACGTCTATCCGGCGCTGATTGCTCTCGCCGGCCTCATGATTGCGCCGCCGCTGTTTGCCGCCGCGGCCGGGGCACAGCCGCTGCTGAGGCCTGCGCTCGCCACGGCTGTGGCGCTGGCGGCCGTGGCGATCACGTCGATGTCGGCGTGGCTCGCGCCCGCCTACACCGCCGACCAGCCGCTGCGTCGGTACGTCCGTGCCGTCCAGGAGCAGGGTGGGAGCACGTCGATGTGGAAGGTCGGCTCGCTCGAACCGGGGCTCGATCTTGGCGAGGGCGCACCGTCCGGCTGGGCGACAACCGACGGGTCGAGCCGCACCATTCCCTGGCTCTCGCTCGCCCAACCGTTCGTGCTGTCGACGACGGGGCCGCCACTGGGCCCGGCACCGGGATCGGTCAGCGCGTTCGCGCTGACCCCGGTTGCCGGAGGAGCCGGAACGACGCTGTCGATCTCCGTGATACCGAAAGAACCCGCGCTCGCAGTCTCGTTCGTGCTTCCGGCGGGGCTCGCGCCTGCCCGCAGCACGCTTCCAGGCGTCGTGCGCCAGGGCCGCTGGACCGCGACCTTCGTCGCGGTTCCGCGCGAGGGCGTCGCCTGGGAAGCGAGCTTCGCCGCGGGCACCCCAGAGCAGTTGAAGGCCACGCGGGTGGTCGTGACGTCGAGCGGCCTCCCGGGTGCGCCGGGCTGGCAGCGTCTCCCCGCCTGGCTGCCGCAGGAGCACGCCGTGTGGAATGCCTGGTTCACCTGGGTGCTCGACCCCGCCGTGCCGCCAGCGCTTGAGCCGGTAGCGCCGTTACGTTAAGCTACGTAACCGTTACGGTGGATGGCGTAATCACGTGCGACGTGCGACGTGCGACGTGCGACGGGCGACGGGCGACGGGCGACGGGCGACGGGCGCCGGGCGACGGGCAAAGTTAGTTCGAGGCGAGTTTGCGCTGGAACTCGGCGTAGGTGATGTTCGCGTGACGCTCGAACGCCTCGGGGAACGCCATGCCGCGGCCGATGTCGGTGAGGATCGATACGACCGAAGGAGCGCCAATTTCCCGGACCAGCAAATTGGCCGCGACTCCACTCATGGAGTACGCCATCGTTGCGGACGCCGTGTCGAGCCGTTCGAACGAACCTTCGAGGCGCGTCAGCGGCAGACGCTCCTCGACGCCGCGGAGCTGCGCGGCTTTGGCCTCGACGTCGGTCCCGTCGAACATCATTGCGAGCCCTTCGTTCAGCCACACCGGCACCCCGCGGGGGGCAATCGTCCTGATCAGTGCATGCGTGAATTCGTGCGTGAGGACGCGCTCGAACT
>JACDBQ010000572.1 GCA_013694845.1 Acidobacteriota bacterium | reverse complement strand
TGTCTGGATCTCGGCTGATACGAACGAGGTATTGGACCGTTTTCATAACTTCGCACCCTTCAACCCAGCCCGTCGCCTCACCGATGCGAACGTGCCCTTTGGCATGTCATCGCCGAGACCACCACTGACAGTAACGCGGCCCGGCTTCGACAGGTGTTTGAACTGGCGATGGCTGCCTTCGGTGCTCACCAGGCCCATTCATCGTCCGCAGTGTAAGGGTCAGGCGTGACAGGGTTGGTCATCCTCGTCGGGCAATAGAAAACCCCTGGGACAGACGCGCTCACCGTCCGCCAGCGTGGACACGCATGTTGAGACACTCATTGCGCCAGTCATGCGGACGATGGTAGCGTCGTCCCACCAAGCCCGGCACCGCATTCGCGAGATCTCCCGCGCGTACGTCCGCTCTGAACACCGAGCGGCGAAGGAATGAGGAGATGGTTGATGCCTCCGCAACCGATTGAAGCCAGAGTAGAAAGCCTCGAGCGCCGCGTGACCCAACTCGACCAACTGCCGGCCCGAATCGATGACCTGACGTTGCAGGTTTCGCAGCTGCGCACCGAAGTACGCGTTGAGTTTTCTGCCGTGCGGGCAGAGATGGCCGAGCAAGGCGCGACCATCATCGCGACCCTCCGTGGGGAGATGACCGTTCAGGGCGCGACCATCATTGCGACTCTCCGAATGGAAATGGCCGAGCAGGGCGAAGGCCTACGGAGAGAGTTCCGGACGGAAATCGGCAGCCTTGCGACCCAGATGCGCGTCCGCCATGAGGACGTTATCAGCCGAATCGCGCAGCTACAGGAAGGCTGGTCCGGCCGGTCGAGGCGGAAGCCGAGAGCGAAGTAGTGTCGCGGTCGCGCCCGAAAGAAGACCATCTCTAAGTAAGGACTCTGGGCATCACCGCCACTCCCTCTCCGTCGCCTCCACGACCTCAATCACCACCTCGTCCCAGGCAAGCAGCTCCTCCCGGGTCGGCAGCAGCTCGTAGGGATGAAAGTGCGCGGCGCGGCTGAGCGCCGCCCACGCCTGATGCGCACGGCGCGCGACATCGTCCGCCTGCGATCCGGACGACGCCCGCAGAAGGTCCCCAGGCAGAGGAACTGCGCGCGAGTCGCGCACTCCTCTACCCCTGGCGCCCTGGCGCTCCAGTAGGTCTTGAGCGCCACCTCCAGCGCCTGCCGCTGGAGCAGGACGGCCGCGCGCGGCCACAGGCCGCTGGTCTCTGTGGACGCGCGATCGAGCAGGCTCCTCGCCGACGCCAGGATCTCGCGGGCGACGGTGTCTTCCGGCCGGTCACTTCATCTCCAGCAGCTGCTTCGCCAGTCGCTCCGAATTGTTGATGAGAGACTTCAGCTCTCCCTCGTGCCGTTCATGTGCGCCCATCTTGCAGATCTTGAATGCCTCGACGGCCCATGGTCCGAATCGCTGCAATTTCGGCAGCACATCGTTCGTCCGGCTGGCATCGTCAAACAGCGCAAGCGCAATCAACGGATACATCTTTCCATTCGCCTCGAGCATCTGCTCGACGGAATCGTGTGAGTCGCCGCGTTTGAGTCGTCGGCGCCGCACCGACTCCATGCACGCTGCCTCGTCGGCGGCGCGGCAGAACCCGGGAACGACACGACTTGCAACGTCAGTCGGCAGGTCGTCCGTCATCGCGACCGCCCGTGCGTCGTCGATGAGAGTCGTCACCGGATCCGTGGTCTGTCGGACCTCGACAACCGACTTCGCGCGGCGAGTAACGCTGTGAACTGTTGCCGGCAAGCCGAGACGACGGACAGCTTCGGGTAACGATCGTCGTGCGTGAATACGATGACCTGCCGTTAGCGCGGCTTGGGCCAGCACCCTCGGGAGACCTTCAGCTCGCGCCGGATCCATGGACTGCACGGGATCGTCGATGCAGATGAAACGAAATGGACTTTCTGCGAGCGTCGCTCGGGGAAGGAAAAGACTGAGAGCAAGCGAGTGGAGCTCCCCCTGGCTCATGACACCGAGGGCCTCGGCAGGCGTGCTGTCCACTGTCACCTGGAGCGCCACTCGTCGACGGCCGGCCGTTCCTTCGAGAACCACGCCACCGAGGTCGACGTTGCTCTGCAGCCGAAGCTGGCTCCACACGGCGCGGGCTCGGGCGGCGATTGGTGTGAAGCGCTCGTCGCGAACGCTGGCGGATGTCTCCTTCCACCACTCCTCGGCTGACTGATCTGTTTGATCGTCTCCTTCGCAGAGACCGCCTTGCGGGCCGTTGGCCAGCCCTCGATAGCGGACGCGATCGGACGCCACACGTCCTCCAGCTTTTCCCGTTCGAGCGCGGCATTCTCCCGTCAACGTGCGAACGGCCTGGGCAAATTCCAGCAGGCGGCTTGCCATGTGCTCAGCGAGGGCTACAGGATCGTCCGTGTTGCGAGCCGACGACCATTCGAGCCAAAGCCGGGGGCACACCCGCCAGCCCAGGGCACTCCCAGATCCTTGACTGCGCGAGGCACGCGGGCGCAGCGCCGAGGTAACGCCCCGCCTCACTCATCCTCGACTTGACCGTCGATTCCGCGGCTTCGCAGGCAGCGGCCTCGGTGCGGAGCTTGGCGACTTCCGCCCGTGCGGATGACGACCAGCTGGCAGTAAGCACGCCAGCCGTGTTGCATACGGGGCAATCCGTCTCCGCATGCTTTTCGTGAACTGCAAGCGCCTGTTCGAGAATGATCGCTCGTTGCCTGGAGCG
>JACDBQ010000567.1 GCA_013694845.1 Acidobacteriota bacterium | reverse complement strand
GGAAGCGCCTGGCGCCAATCGGGCTGCACCACGGGGTTCACGCTCACGGTCATCACTGAAGATTCGCGGCGAAGGAGCATCTTTTCCATCACAGTGCCTCCTCTTTCTGGCCGCCGGACCCACCCGGTATCGCTGTCGGAGGGTCGAACAGGCGGTCGAAATCCTCAGGCGCCTGGGCGGGCACCTCGGTCCAGCCAACGCCATCCAACGCCGACGTGCCCCAGACGATGTTGTCGCCCTCGTCAGACGAGCCCCACACGCCAGGTCTGATATCCCCGCTGGTCCCCCAGACGATGTTGTCTCCTTCGCCGCTGGTCCCCCACACGATGTTGTCGCCTTCGCCGCTGGTCCCCCAGACGATGTTGTCCCCTTCGTTCGACGCGGTTCCCCAGACGATATTGAAACAGTCGTCTTTGCAGACCGTGCCCCAGACAATGTTGTCGCCCTCGTTGTCTGCCGCGACACCCCAGACCACGCCAACGTCCCACGCATTCCCGAATGGGCTGATGGCGCCGCCACTGAGACGGCGATTGCCCCAATGGATCTTGCCGCTCCACGCCTTGGGCCGCGGGTAGCGCTCGCCGTCGCGCGCAGCGGCGAAGTATCGCGCCAGGTCAACAGCCCCCTTGGTGTTGAGAAATCCGCCCCCCTGAGTGAGCGGGTCGAGCTCCGGATTCACCTGCGCGGTGTATTGAAGAATGGCCTTGACCAGGTTGGGCGTCAGGTTCGGGTTGGCCTGGATCATCAGCGCTACTGTGCCGCTCACGACCGGCGCCGCCATGCTGGTACCGGTGAGCGACAGGTACGGCTTGTAGGCGGTCCGGATGGATCCGTTCAGCAGGTACGCGGACTTCGTCCGGTAGAAGGTACTCGACGGATCGCTCAACGAGACGATCCCCGTGCCCGGGGCCGTAATGTCGGGCTTGGCCGCGTAGTCGATCGCCGCCGGACCGCGTGAGCTGTAGGGGGCGATGGAGTCGTCACGTCGGTTCAGCGTTCCCTGGTGGCTGAATGCCCCCACGGTCAGGACCCACGGTGCGTTGCCCGGCGCGGTGATGCCGCCGTACTGTGGCGCGCCAGCCTGGTTGCGACCGAGGTTCCCGGCGGCAGTGACGACGACGATGCCCGCATCCACGGCGCGCTTGGCCGCGATGGTGAGCGGATCGGTCTGATATGACGTCGTGACGGCCGCGCCAACCGAGAGATTGATCACCCGGATGTTATGCGCCACACGATTGACGACGGCGTAGTCCAGCGCAGCGATGACATCGCTGATCACGCCGCGACCCTGGGCGTTCAGCACCTTGAGGCTCATGATGTGTGAGGCCGGGGCAATGCCCGACCGTGACCCGCGGCTGTCGTAACCGTTGCCGGCGATGATGCCCGAGACGTGCGTCCCGTGCCCGTTATCGTCGTAGGGTTGCGAGGCGTCGTTCACGAAGTCCACGAACGCCGAGACGCGTTGCCCCCCGTTGACGGGCACCGCGGCGTTCGAGCCTTCGTAGGTGAGGTCATCGTGCCATGCCGTGACGCCCGAGTCGATCACCGCGACCCCAACGCCGGCCCCGTCGAGTCCGTAGCTCTGTTGGACCGTCCGGGCGCCAACGATCGCCGAGGCGGTCGCCATCAGGCTGCTGGTAGGACGGTCGTGGTCGAGACGCTCGACCGCCGGATGCTGCGCGAGCTTCTTCAGTTGCGCGTTGGGCAGCTCGGCGACGAGGCCATTGATCAACCGCAGACGGCGGCCGCTGCGGCCGCCGAGCCGCAGAACCTCTGATGAAGCGTCAGCGCCATTTTTGAGCGAGATGATGACGCGCGAAGACCCGGCACGACCCGATCGATCGTCAAGCTGTTTATCCAGCTTGTTCGGGCCCGCCTCGGCCAGCGCCGCGGACAAAACGAACGCGGCAACAACGACAGCGAATCGAGAGCGGCGAAAAATGCGTATGGCAGACACGGCTTCACCCTTTCAAGCGCATCGACAAACGAGAAACGGCTGTTTTGCGGGACCTCAGGTATTCAGCAATCCATTCGCCACGAACGGCAGAGGCTATGGTTGGGGGGCTAAATGACGTGCTGTCAGTCGCTTGGCGGAGCTCCAGCAGGCGGGCGGTCGAGGACCGCGGACTCTGCGAGATGTTCCATTACGGAACATCCCTCTCCGATTTGTTCGGCGGCGCAGTCAGCGGTCAGCCAGCGGCAGACTCTCGTCCGGGCCTGCCGTTAACATCCGTGTGGCAAGCACTGTGACGACGATGGCCGCAGCAGGCGACAGGAGCCACGGCGCCTCGATCATGGTCGGAATTCGCGCCGCGTCCCGCAGCATCACTCCCCAGCTGGCTGAGGGTTCCGCAAAGCCCAGGCCGACGAACGACAACATGGCCTCCGCGAAAATAAAGGCCGGAAACAGAAGCAAACCCTGGACGGCGACGTGTCCGGCGGCGGCAGGCAGGAGATGACGTAGCAGAATCCGCAACGGTCCAGCCCCCGCGGCGTACGCAGCTTCTGCGTACGGTTTCCGGCGCTCGGCGGCGATGATCGCTCGGACTCCTCGAGCGGGGAGCGGCCAGGAGGCGGCCGCCATTACCGCGGCCATGCTCCAGAAGATCACCGACGGCGGCAGGAACAGAGGCAAAGACGCGCGAAGCGTGACCACCGCGTAGATCATCGGCAACACGACCACGAAGTCGGCGATGGCCGTCACGACGCGGTCCAGACGCCCCCCGACGAAGCCAGCGGCCGCGCCGGCCACGGATCCGATGATCAGGGTGATGAGGACCGCTACCGCAGCGACGCCGAGCGACCGGCGCCCTCCGCTGAGCAACCGCGCGAGCACGTCCCGCCCCAGCGGATCGGCTCCCAGGAGCAACAGCGGTTCTGGCGACCCGGTCGTCACCGCACGCCCGCGCGTGAAAAACTCAAGCGTGAGCGGCCGCACGTGGTCTTCCCGGAACCGCCGCTCGAGCCTGTTCACGATGATGAGCGGGTAAACGAACGGACGCCGGAATCCCCCATCGTCGATCAGCCGCGGACGCATCGGTGGCGCGTAGGCTTGTCCGGGAAATTGTCGCGCGGGCTCGTTGGGGGCGAGCACCGGCGCCGCCACGAAGGCGAGGACCAGACCTCCGAGCAGCAGGGCTCCTGCGGTGCGCCGGGTCATGCGGTGTCGAGGGTGCGCGGATCCACGGCCATCAAGGCGACGTCCGCGGTCACGAGACCCACCGCCAGAAAGACGGCGCCGGCTGCGGCGCAGCCGGCCGCGAGATAGGTGTCCCTCGCGACAAGGGCCTGATACATGAGATCACCCAGGCCGGGCCACGACATCACGATCTCGACCGCGAACGATCCGCTCAGCACCGTCCCGATCACGATTCCCATCACCCCCAGTACCGGAGTGAGCGAGAGTCGCAAGGCGTGGACCCAGGT
>JACDBQ010000563.1 GCA_013694845.1 Acidobacteriota bacterium | reverse complement strand
CGTCTGGCACCGCTCGGCTCAGGCTCCGACTACACCGTCTTTCTCGATCATCTCGGCATTCCCTCCTTCGACTTCGGGTTTTCGGGCGGCTATGGCGTCTATCACTCCGTCTACGACAACTTCCGTTGGATGGAGAAATACGGCGACCCGGAGTTTCTCTATCACGCCGCCGCCGCGAAACTGTGGGGTCTGATGGCGATGCGCCTCGCGAGTGCGGACATCGTCCCGCTACGCTATTCCACCTACGCGCGGGATCTGCAGGTGGACCTCGATACGATGCGGCGTGACGCCATCCGGCGCACCCGAACGCAGGTGGCCGCAGGGTCAAACGCGAAGCCGTCGATTACGCCGGACTTTGCGCCGATTGTCGCTGCGCTGGAGGAGCTCCGGGTTGCAGGCGAAGCCGCCGATCGCGCGGCTGACGCCGCGATGAAGGGCGGTGACGCGGCCGCGATGCGCCGCCTCAACGAGGTGCTGATCTCGGTGGAGTCTGCGTTTCTGGACACGAAAGGACTGCCGAACCGGCCGTGGTTCCGTCACATGCTGATCGGGCCTGGCCTGACGACCGGGTATGCGCCGTGGCCCTTCCCTGCGCTGCAACAGGCGCTCGAGGAGAAGGACACGGCGCTGTTCGCCGCCGAGAGCAAGCGGGTGGTCGCGGCGATCCGGGCCGGCACGGAGCGCTTGCGCACTGGCGACGCGACGAGGGATCGATGAGGGGCAGGCAGCCAACCAGGGGTATTATTCCGGCGGAACAACTGAGAGGAGTGACAGATGCGTATGTGTTCGATGAACAGTCTGGTCGCGGTTGGGATCTTGACAGCGTCGTTCGCGGCGGTCGGTTCGGCGCAGCAGGGGCCACCCAAGCCTGCCCCTGAGATGGCGCAGATGACCTACTTCGAAGGCTCGTGGACGTGCAGCGGCAAGATGTCCGAGAGCCCGATGGGCCCGGCCGGCGCCATGAAGTCGACCGTCGCGGTCCGCAAGGATCTGAACGGTCACTTTCAAACCGGCACGATCAAGGGTTCGATGCCGAACATGCCCCCATTCGAAGGCAGATTCAACTCCACCTACGACGCTGGGACGAAGCAATACCTCATGATGTGGGTCGACAACATGGGCGGCTGGTCGCAGACCGCGTCCAGCGGCTGGAAGGGAGACACACTGGTCTACGAGGGAGACAGCCACATGGGTGCCCAGACCATGAAAAGCCGCGACACGTTCACGAAGAGCGGCGCCGCGTCCATGAAGCATACGTGGGAGATGGAGATGAACGGCAAGTGGATGCCGCTCGGTGACGAGACCTGTAGCAAGAAGTAGCCGTTCAGTGCTGGGTGCTGGGTGCTGGGTGCTTTCATCGGCACTCAGCCGCGGTACGCAGCACGCTAAAGACCGATCAGCCCTCGACGCAAGGCGCGGCGAACCGCAACTGTGCGGTTGGCCGCGCCCAGCTTTCCGAGGATCGACGCGATGTGAAATTTTACCGTCTGGTCGCTGATGCCCAGCCGCTCGGCGATGAACTTGTTCGGGAGCCCTTCGGTCAGTAACTCGAGGACGTCCATTTCCCGCGGCGTCAGTTTCTCGTCGTACGCACCCTCCTCCGTCTCGTCGTACCTGCCCTCCTCCGTCTCGCGAGGATCGTCCTGAATCGCGGCGTCTGCCGCGACGATGGGATGAGGCTCACTGCCGGCCTGCGCTTCGGCAAGCGTGTCGAACTCGCCGGCAACATCGATTCCCGCCATGCCCAACACCGCACGCAAGCGCGCCCGCTCGGCCGGGCTACCGACCAGCGACACGCGCATCTACTTCTGGGGACGTTCCACGGTCGTGATCGGCACGTCGCGTAGTTCTGCGCCGCGGAGGATCCGTGCCTGGACGGCCCGGTCGGCTCCGGTGGTCATCAGAAGGTCCATCAGCTGTTCGGGCGAATCGATCGGAGTGCCATCAAGGGTAACGATCACGTCTCCGACCATGAGCCCGGCGCGCGCTGCCGGCTCATCCGCCATGACGTTCACGACGAGCAATCCGCGGTCCCGGCCTGCGGCCGCACGTTGTTCTGTCGCCAGCGACACCGGCTGGCCGCCGATGCCGATGTAGCCGCGCTTGATCCGGCCATGTTCGAGGACGTTGCCGGCCGCTTTCCAGGCGATCGCAGCGGGAATGACCACCCCGAATCCGCGAATCGAGGATGCCGTCGCCACCCCGATCAGCGCACCCGCTGCGTCGAGGAATGCGCCCCCCGCAAACCCCTCGTGCATCGGAGCGGTCGTCCGGAAGACCTGTTCGATCGCGCGCCGCCGGCCGGTTCGAAGCGGACCGCCGATTACCGCGACAACGCCGACGCTGGCCGTGACCGCGTTGCTCCACGACCTGGCGATCGCAATACCGATATGCCCGACGCGGACCGGCGCTGCCGAGGGCACGACTGCCGGCGCATCGATCGGCGCACGCAGCACAGCGACGCCGCTCGCCGGATCCCAGCCGACGAGCTCGGCATCGGCGGTACGTCCGTCGTGCTGCCGGACGTGCAGTCCTTTCTCCCCTGCGAGGGCACGGGTCGTGGTGACGACGATCCCTTCGGCGTATGAGACGCCGCTGGCGGGACGCCGGCCCCCGTTCACCTGGACAACGGACGGGGACCCCGCAGCGACGACGTCGGCAAGTTCATTCGAGAATTCAGTAAGCATGGGACGATCGTCGCAGATGCGCAGCGGGTGCGCACGACCCAGATGGGGAGGGACCGCACCCGGATCTTCAGGTGGGGTCAGAGGGGGATCAGCGAGGCGCGCGATCATGCAGCGTGATCGGGAGAACCGCGGCAACGCGGATGAAGTCAGCGTCGGTTGTGAGGATCGGCAGGTTCCTCCGCTCGGCCACTGCGCAGAGGAGAAAATCGGTGTTCGACCCCTGGACGCCGCGTGCACGGCAGGCGTTGTAATGTTCTGCCGCGCGTTCGAAGTCGGCGACCGCGAGGGGTTCGTCGGCGAACGGGCGGAGATGATCCCGGAGCCGCTCGAATGATCCGGCCGTGGAGATCCCGCTGAGCAGTTCCTGCCGGATAGGGCCGATCATCGCGACACGCCCCTCCTCGATGAGCGATCGCAGTTCCTGCACGGGTGGTTCCTCGACCCGCGCGCGCCGCCGCAGCGCCAGCGACCAGACGGAAGTGTCGACCAGCACCTTCATCTGCGACGCCGCTGCTTCTTGTAGTCGTATTTCGGGTCGTACTCCACCGTCCCAAAGAGCCGGGCGACCTGTGCCTGCCGCCGGCGCGCGATGTACTCCTGCAGCGCTGCCGTGACCGCCTCCTTTTTGGTGCGGCAGCCACCCGCCGCGACCGCTTCTTCGACGAGCGCCGGATCGAGGTCGAGATTCGTCGCCATGCGCCGATCGTATCACACATGTGTATGTGTGACTTATTACACATTCTCACCACGGGCGCCCCTGCATCAGCGACTCCGCCCGCATCGCCACCTCGTCGTCCTGGACCCCGTCGTCGTGCGAGATCGTGTGCTCGCCCGCCGCGTGCTTCCACTACTTCTGAGGTAACCGCGAAACGACCTTCCCCTCCCCGTCCAGGAACTCGATGCGCGGGTTGCCGTCGGCATCGACCGTCAGCGTGAGCCTCGGCTTGCCGGCGGCATCCGAGAGGGAGACCGTCGCGGAACGGTCCGGCAGCTTGCCGGCGAACAGGCGCCGCGGCGACGGCTGTGCTGACGCGCGGGCAGCCGCCAGCGCTTTTTCGCGCGCGGCAGCATCGGTCAGCTTGTTGGCGGCGTTC
>JACDBQ010000527.1 GCA_013694845.1 Acidobacteriota bacterium | reverse complement strand
GGCGTGGTCGTGACGGCGCTGAAGGCGCATCGCACGCGCCAGCTCGAGGACCGGCTCGCGGCAGGTGGTACATGGACCGACTCTGGCTTCGTGTTTACGTCGCCGATCGGGACAGCGATGGAGCCGCGCAACGTCACGCGTCAATTTCGGGCGCTCCTTGTCGCTGCGGAACTGCCGGTGATCCGATTCCACGATCTGAGACACACCGCGGCCACGCTGCTGCTGGCACAGGGCGTCGATGCGCGGACGATCATGGAGACGCTCGGCCACTCCCAGATCAGTCTGACGTTGAACACCTACAGCCACGTCCTTCCGGCGCTTCAAGCCGACGCTGCGACGAAGATGGACGCGATCCTGAAGCGATAGGGTGTCAGTTAGGGTGTCAAGTCGCAACAGTCCACGACGAATGTGCGAATTGTCGGGGAAAATGGTGAGCCGCGACGGAATCGAACCGTCAACCCGCAGATTAAGAGTCTGCTGCTCTGCCAATTGAGCTAGCGGCCCACAAGGCGCGATGCGCTTGCAGAATGTCACCCGCACAGCCGCGTTTCCAGCGTCACGAGCAACACAAAATTCTAACACACCGACACGAAGTCGGGCGACCGGTGATCGTCCTCACCGATCGGAGCCCCATCTCATCTCATGCCAGTCCTTAATGCCGTTCCGCCGCTGGAATGCCGTTTCGCCTGGCGACATCGCACCGGTCCGCGAGTTCAGTGCCCGGCACCTGAGTCGCGCGAGAATGCGATCGTCCGACGCACGAAATGGCTCATCGCTCGCGACGGCTCTCGCTGATGAACAAATCCTCCGGGTCGGCACGGGCGAGGTGTCGAACGATCGCCCGTCGATGTCCGGCGGCGTCGATCAATCTCGGACGCGGGTGAAACCCGGCAGCCCATGGCCTGCGCGCTGATCGGCCACATGGACCGCCAACCATGACGCCTTCCGAAAAGGGATGATCCGATCAAGCCGGCATCACCGGATTCGTCGGCGGAGTACCAGACTCACCATCGCGGCCGGTTTTTGCGTGGTTCCGCCGGCCTAGCGATTGACCCGCGACCTGTGCTTGTCGAGACGCGCCAGGATCTCGTCGACCTGCTTCGCGTAGGTGGCGATCCACTCCAGTTGCGCGGTCGTTGGCCTGCCGCTGTAGTTTGCCCACCTGGATCGTCAGCCAGTTGATTCGGCCGGGGAGGTTGAGTGTCCGGGATCGCGTGGATCTCCGCGCAGGGCGAGCGTGAGCGGGCGCAGATCGGCCGCGCTCACCTGGCCTTCGAGCGACGCGAGCTCGGCGACGGCGCGATCCAGCGGCATTCGGTGCGCTCGATCGTCCGGCCGCGTGCTGCCACGCTTTCATGTCCGCGGCAGTCGCGGTCACCCGAGGATTGATCCGCACAGTGACCGTAGTGGTGGCGGTGTAGCCGCCTGCCGTCATACGCACGGAGTACTCGCCGGGAATGGCTCGAAACCCAGGTTACTCCGCTCCGCCGCCCCGGCCGCCGCCATCGGAACCCGATCGTCGGCACCACTAACGGTGCGACCGTCGGCATCGATTCGACCACCTTCGGTCAGGCGACGGCAACGCGCTCGGGTCGCGCAGGTGCAGTTCAGGCCTTGGAGGGAACTGGCAGGAGGGCAGGGAAGATTCGCTGCCGCTGAACAGTCCGTGGTGCAAGTCCCGCGTCGCACCTAGACGGGCGATGCGCCCGGCCGGCAAGGCGCGACGACCGAGAGTATCGCCTGTATTTGAGGGAGGAGCAACGCCGACGCCCGGGATGCAGCGCCCGTCGAACGCAGTGGGACTTGCACCACGGGCTGTGAAGGTGCTCTGGATCTGCCAGAGGTTCGGCGGCAGCGACTGCCGCTCGAGATACCTGAAGGGCACTACGGTATCGCTCGATCCGGTCCCGCCTCGGCGTTACCGAAGTTACCAAGACTTGCCGCGGCTGTCACCCGTGCGCTGACATTCCCGAATAGATTGACTGGCGTGTCCAGAGACCTGCTCTGCGATGAGCCTGAGGCCACGCAGAGCGCTCCGACAAGTCGTCGGTGCCCACGTCACAAGAGGAGAATGCAGCCATGAATCGACTGAAACCCACGAGCGGTACGCGCCGTATCCGAACCACAATTGCGGGCGCCGTGCTCTGCGCAATGGTGGCCCTTGCAAGTCCGACGATCGCGAATGCTCAGGAATGCCAGCCCGGCATCGACGCCGCCTGGTCCGTGCAGCGGGCAACATACGACCAACTGTGGCTGGGTCTGGTCCCGAACCTCGACCAGCTGCGAGGGCTGCTCGATGCGGTCAGCAACCAGACCAGCTATGCGGCACTCCTGACGGCAGCCCGTTCGATCGCGACCAGCGTGCCCAACGGTCGGCTGGTGCTGACGCTTCCCGATGGCACCGTGGTCGTCGACACGTCCCACGCAGATGGTGAAACGCCCGCGAATGCCAATTCCTACGCCCACTTCCAGGCGAAGTCGATCAACGAGAATCACAATACCCGTGTCGCCATCATGGCGGCGCAGGCGTACCCGTGCGGTCTCGCCATCGAAACGAAGCCGAGCACCTCGACGGGGAATGTCGAGTCCTACCTCGCCGCACGCCTTGGCCCCCACTTGAATAGTTCAGGGACGGCGAGACTCTCCATCGTCCAGCCGTAACCGACCGATCGCGCCTGGTGCGCGGCGAGCAACGTTCTCTCGGATGTTGCTCGCCGCGGCAGTACTGCCGCCGAACCGCGTCTGCCCGTTTTCCTCTCGACCAGAGCGACCGGCAGACGCGGCTCGGAACGAGGGGTCCGGCGGCGGCGATTGTTCTTGCCGAGAGGTCGGGAAGGGACTGTGCCGCAGTCCGGCAGGAGTGGCAGGCTCCGGCGGAGTGAAGTAACGCGCCCGGCAGGATTCGAACCTGCGACCTTTGGCTCCGGAGGCCAACGCTCTATCCAGCTGAGCTACGGGCGCACATCCACGTTCGGCAGCGGCGCCTCCGCGCCTCCAAGCTCACGGTAATGGCGCGCCCGGAGGGACTTGTACCCCCGACCTACGGGTTCGAAGCCCGGCGCTCTATCCAACTGAGCTACGGGCGCAATCGCCGCGGAACTTCGTGATGCCGAACCGCCATGATACTGGCCCGGCGCGCATACGCGCAAGGCTCGTCGCGCAACCTATCGCACCGCCGCGGTCCACACCTCGTGACGCCCCGCTTCGAATCGCGACCACGCCACGGCGCCTTGCGACGAGACCGTGAGGAACCGGTCGATCGGCCTGAACGTCCCAAGGACCGCTTCGTGCCGAACGCCGGACCCGTCCACGGCGACGGACCAGAGCTCCTGGGGCGCGAGACGATTCGCCGGACGGGCAAAATACACGCGCCCACTGCCGAGTGGCCAGACTGGCGTCGATCTCTGGGTGAGCACTCGGCAACCCGCGGGCCGCACCCGACAGATCACGACGTTGCCGTCATGACGCCAGCCGACGAACTCCAGGCTGTCCTGCGACCAGCCTCCTGGATGCACGTGCTCATCGCTCCACACGCGCTCGCGACCGGTCTCGACCTCGTGAAGGATCACGGGCTCCGGGACGCTGGCGGATGCGCCCAGCGGACGCTGACGGAGAAAGACGATGGATCGTCCCGCGGGATCGAAGAGCGCCCCATTCGACGTGATCCAGTCCCACGGCCGGAACGCGACGCTGGGTCCCCCGATTGCCGGAACGCGCCGGAACGACAGCTCGGGACTCACCTGGAAGAAGTACACGTCCTTGCCGTCGGCGCTCCATCGCGGATGGTGATTCATCTCGCGCCCGGCGGTGAGCTGGCGCAGATCCGAGCCGTCCGCGGCGATCGTGAAAATCGCCACCGCGAAGTCCGCACGCCCGAAGAACGCGATTCGCGTGCCGTCGGGCGAGAACATGGGAAACTGCATCTCGATCCCTCGCTGCAGCAGCGAGCGCTCGACACCCGACGCGAGATCGCGGATGCGAAGGTCCCACGTGTTCCGCACGTTGGTGTAGGCGACGTGCCGCCCATCAGCGCTGATCGCCGGTTGGTCATCGTCGCCCGCGCCGGTCGTGAGCGCTGCGGGATTGCCGCCGTCCGCCGGGACCTGCCACAGCGTCCGGCTCCCCGCGCGTGCCGAGGAATAGATGATGGCCCGGCCGTCCGGCGTCCAGACCGGCCATCCTCCTTCGCGGAGATCCGCCGTCAGCCGCCGCGCGGCGCCCCCCTGGGAAGGAATCACCCAGAGGTCACCGTTCGGTCCAGCCTCGGCGTGGAAGAACGCGATCCGTGTTCCATCGGGGGAAAAGGCCGGTCCTCTGGCCATCGAGTAATAAACAGGTGGCGTGCCCGGCACCTCCCGGACGTCACTCCCGTCCGACGCCGCCGTCCAGAGTGCGCCGCGATCCTCGAACACGAGCCGTGCACCATCGGCCGAGAAGTTGGGATTGAATCCGCTGGCGAGGAGGCGTCGTGCGGGTCCGCCGAGCGGAGACACCGACCAGATGCCCTGTCCCTCGAGGACGAACACGATCTGATCGCCTTTCGGCGACCACCGCGGCCGACCGGCGGCTCCCCCGGACGTGATCTGGATCGAGGTCCCACGGGCGAGGTCGGCCACCCGGATCTGCGGCACACCGGACGCATCCGGCACGACCAGCGCAAGCATCGCCGCGTCGGGGGAATAGCTTGGTGCATGAGACGCCTCGGCGGTGGACACCAGGCGTTGTGCCGATGCGGTGAGTGGTTGGAATTGCGTCGCGCGCCACACGAAATACCCGGCCGCCGCAAGCACGGCGACCACACCCAGTGCTGCGAGAACTCGCCGGCGTGCAGCGCTCGCTCCAGCCCCTGGTGAGATCGCGTCGAACGCAGCGCCGACTTCGGCCGCGCTGCCGTAGCGATCCGCCGGGTTTTTCGCCAGCAGTCGCAAGACGATGCGAGCGAGCGGGGCTGGAACCGTCGATGGCAGCGTCGGGATGCGGGCCTCGATAATCGCCGACGCCAGCTCCAGAGCCGTCGCCCCTCGATACGGTAACCGACCGGTGAGGAGCTCGTAGAGCAGCACACCCACGGACCACAGGTCGGTGCGCGCGTCCGGCGTTTCCCCTCGAAGAACCTCCGGCGCCATGTATGGCAACGAACCTTCCAGCGCTGGAGCGATCGGCGCCGTCCCGGTGCGCGTCATTTCCTGAACGGCGGACTGCGGCAGCCGGCTGGCGATCCCGAAATCGAGGATCTTCGGACGCCCCTCGCGATCGCAGACGATGTTGGAGGGTTTGAGGTCGCGGTGAAGAATGCCGCGCTGATGGGCGTGAGCCAGCGCCGCAGCGACCGCAGTCGCGAGTCCGACGACCGCCTCCGGCTGCATCCCTCCGGCCGGGATGCTGCCCGACAGGGGACGGCCGTCGACATACTCCATGGCGATCCATGTCGGCTCGCCGGGTCCGCCCACGTCATAGACCTGGCAGATGTTCGGATGATTGAGCGCGGAGGCCGCGCGAGCTTCACGAAGCAGCCGCGAATCGTCTTCGGCCGAGGTCAGGTCCGGGTGAAGGAATTTGAGCGCAACCTTCCGGCCGAGCCGGCGATCCTCGGCGAGGTAAACAGTCCCCATCCCTCCGCTGCCGAGTGTCGACAGTAAGTGGTAGGGACCGATCGCCTGACCGGGCTCGAGGTGCATGGGCGGCTGATTATATGTTCGGTGCCCGGGTCTGAACGCCCCAAGGCCCGCAGCGGTCGTGATATGTCAGCAACTACGGAAGCGGATTCTCCGCGAAGCAAAGCTCCCGGACGACACTTCCGCCGATGAGGTGCTCCTGGATGATGCGCTCAGCGTTCTCTGGTGTGACCTTGCGGTACCACGTGCCCTCCGGATAGACGACCGCGATGGGGCCATCGGTGCAGATGCGCAGACATCCGCATTTGGTCCGGTAGAACGGACCATTCTCACCGGTGATGTTCAACTCCTTCATCCGTTTCTTGACGTACTGCCAAGTGTCGTCCCCCTCGTCCCGATCCACGCAGTCCGGGCCGAGACAGATGAACAAGTGCCGCTTGAGCCGACCGACACCGAAGGATCGTGCGACCTCTGCCGGCGCGAAACCCTTGTGCTTGCCCATGATCCGATCATAGCCCGTGGCACCCCGATTGCTCGGACCGGTCGCATCAGAAAGGAGCCTCATGGCAAAACGCCAGGATAGCGGCAGCGACTCAGCCCATCAGAATCAGCGGCCTAACGAGGATGCCGTCCCCGACTCGACCGACGAGACCCGCGGTCTCGCCACCGACGCAGACGACGACGAGTTCGAGGACAGTGAGGACGTCGACGACGAGGAGGAAGAAGGCGGCGAAGAGGGTAGCTTCTAGTGTCCGGGAGCGCGGCCGTGATCCTCGACGTGGATGGAACGCTGGTCGACAGCAACGACGCGCATGCGCGCGCGTGGGTCGAAGCGTTCGCCGAGCACGGGATCACGGTCGCGTTCGAACACGTTCGCCGCTCGATAGGGATGGGCGGTGACAAGCTGATGCCTGAGGTCTCCGGCATCGAGGAGGCGTCCTCCCTCGGTAAGGAGATCGCTGCGAGCCGCGGACGAATCTTCCAGGAACACCACTTGCCCTCGATCCGGCCATTCCCGCGGACGCGCGAGCTGGTGGAACGCTTCGCTGACGACGGATTCGTCCTCGCGGTGGCGAGCTCGGCCAAGGCCGACGAACTGGATCCGCTCCTCGAGCGCGCCGGGGTCAGCGACCTCCTCGCGCTCCGCACCTCGTCAGATGATGCGGACAATTCGAAGCCCGACCCCGACATCGTGATTGCTGCGCTGAAACGGACCGGGTGCCCGGCCGATCGCACCATCATGATTGGCGACACCGCGTATGACGTGGCAGCCGCCCGGCGTGCTGGTGTTGAAATCGTCGGCCTCGAATGCGGCGGCTGGACTCGAGAAGGGCTCGCCGGCGCGCTCGCGATTTATAAGGATGCCACCGACTTGCTGGAGCACTACCAGACGTCGGCGTTCGCGCGTGTCCGTGCCTAGCGTCGCGTCCTGGCTGAAAAGGATCTCTCGGTGCCGCTGCGGGCCCGCAGCTACTTGTATTTCCGAAACACCGTTTCCAGGTTCGCTGGTTTCGACGTCCGGAGCTTCGCCCAGAGATCGCCCACCTGCGCGAACCGTGCAGGGGCGGTGACCAGGGTGAAGTCCCGCGGGTCCACGCCGTCGAACACCTCCTTCCACGTCAGCGGCGTCGAGACCCCTGCATAGTCGCTCGCCCGCGCGCTGTACGCGGTCGCCAGCGTCTTGCCGAGAATGTTCTGCAGGTAGTCCACGTACACGGTTCCCTTCCGGCGCGCCCGCACCGAACGTTCCACCGTGGCGATCTTCGGATGACGCGATGCGATCACCGTCGCCACGATCTGGCAGAAGAGCATGCCGGACTCGTAGGTCGTTCCGGGTGCCAGCGGGATGTAGATGTGCAGGCCGCTCGATCCGGACGTCTTCGGCACCGACGGCACTTTCAACGCCGCGAGCTCGTCGTGGACGAGGCGGCCGACGTCAAGGACGGTCGAGAACGGTGTGCCGTCACCCGGATCCAGATCGATGGCGACGTAGTCTGCCTCAAGTGGGGATTGTACGCGCGAGAACCAGGGGTCCTGTGAGATAGCGGCGATCTGGGTCGTGAAGAGGAGGGTGATGAGCGATCCCCCGACGAAGCGGGAAGCGTCGGGCTCATCGATCGGATCGATATCACCGGAGATCGTCTCGATCCTCACGCCCGCGGGCGGATTCTCAATGCGCGAGCGCTGTTGATAGAAGGCTTTTCCGTCGATGCCGTTGGGAAATCGCTTCATCACGAGCGGGCGGTCGGCGACCGCCGGGAGAAGGTAGGGTGACACGGTCACGTAGTACCGGAGCAAGTCTCCTTTCGTCAGTTTGAGCTGTGGCCAGAACAGCTTTGCCGGGTTGGTGATGCCGAGGCGCGATCCATCCGGCAATTCGATCGTGCCGTCGCGGCGAGCGTCCTCGAGGGTGCGGAGTTGCTCCAGGAGGTTATTCAGTGCGGGCGGGGCCTCGCCCCCGCCCGCTTCTCGCTCGCG
>JACDBQ010000526.1 GCA_013694845.1 Acidobacteriota bacterium | reverse complement strand
GCAGAGGCCTGGCCGTCCTCGCTGAGCACCGGCGTGAGCCGCCACAAGTACCGGACGATCTCTTCGTCGATCCGGTCCTTCATCGCCATGAAGAGCGCGTAGCTTTCCTTCTTGTATTCGACGAGCGGATCCCGCTGCCCGTAGCCGCGCAGGCCGATCCCTTCTTTCAGGTGATCGAGGCTGTACAGGTGGTCCTTCCACTGCGCGTCGACGATCTGCAGCATGATGTCGCGCTCGACGCGCCGCAGGATGTCGACCGGGATCAGCTGTTCCTTGGCCTCGTATTTGGCGATGATCGGCGGCCAGAGCACGTCGGCCATCTGGTCGGTGGTCATGCCCTCGAGATCGATGGCCTCGACGTCGGCTGGATCGAGACCGTAGATCTCGGCGACGGCATTCTTCAGCGCGGGGTAGTCGCGCTCGTCGGGATCGACGGCCTGGCCGGCATATCGATCGAGCGTGCTCTCGAGAATCTGTTCCGACAGGTCGACGAGATACGCTCGGCTCTCGATGACCTCGCCTTCCTGCCCCTCTTCGCCCTCGAACTGAATCTTGCCTTCGAGCAACTGACGGCGCAGCGCGTAGACACTCTCGCGCTGCTTGTTCATGACGTCGTCGTATTCGAGCAGGTGTTTGCGGACGGCGAAGTTCTGCGCCTCGACCTGCTTCTGGGCCCGCTCGATGGCACGAGTCACCATCCCGTGCTCGATCGGCACCCCGTCTTCCATCCCGAGCTTCTGCATCAGGCCCGAGATGCGGTCGGATCCGAAGATCCGCATCAGGTCGTCTTCGAGCGACAGATAGAAGCGGGAGGAGCCGGGATCCCCCTGCCGGCCGGCGCGGCCGCGCAGCTGGTTGTCGATGCGGCGCGCTTCGTGGCGTTCGGTCGCGATGATGTGGAGCCCGCCGATGTCGACCACCTCATCGTGCTCGGCGTCCGTCTGTGCCTTGTGGGCGGCGAAGATCCGCTCGTACTCCGGCCGGCTCACCCGGTAGAAATTATCGAGGTGGAAAAAGTAGACGAACTCCTCATCGTCGACGAACTTCGCCTCGCTCTTGGGCAGCTTCTCGGCGATTTCGTCTCCGAGCGTCTGCTGGCGCCCCATGAATTCGGGATTGCCGCCCAGCAGGATGTCGGTGCCGCGGCCCGCCATGTTGGTCGCGATCGTGACGGTCCCTTTCCGACCGGCCTGAGCGACGATCTCGGCTTCCTGCGCGTGATACTTCGCATTGAGCACGACGTGCTTGATGCCGCGCAGTTTCAGCAGGTGAGACAGGCGCTCCGACTTGGCGATCGAAACCGTGCCGACCAGCGCCGGACGCCCCGACTGCTGTTTCTCGATGATGTCGTTGACGATCGCGTCGTACTTCTCCTTCTCGGTCCTGTAGACCGTATCGGGCTCTTCGACGCGCTCCAGGACGCGGTTGGTCGGGATGACCATCACGTCCAGCTTGTAGATCTTGTTGAACTCTTCGGCTTCGGTGTCGGCCGTACCCGTCATTCCGGAAAGTTTCGAATACTTGCGGAAGTAATTCTGGAACGTGACGGTCGCGAGCGTCTGGTTCTCGCGCTCGATCTTGACCTTTTCCTTGGCTTCGACCGCCTGGTGCAGCCCGTCGCTCCACCGGCGCCCGGGCATCAGGCGTCCCGTGAACTCGTCGACGATGACGACCCCACCGTCCTTGATCATGTAGTCCACGTCGAGCCGGAACAGCGTGTGGGCGCGCAGGCCCTGCTGAACGTGGTGGAGGAGCGGCATGTTCACGGGGTCGTACAGGCCCCCGCTGTCGGGCACCAGACGATGAGCCAGCAGCTTTTCGGCCCTGGCCATCCCTGACTCGGTCAGGGTGACGGTCTTGTGCTTCTCGTCAATGATGTAGTCGCCGGTCTTCTCGAGCTCCTCGCGATCCTCCGCCTTCACGTTGCCCTGCACCACCCGGCCGGACTTCAATGAGGGAATGATCCGGTCGACTTCGTAATAGAGGTCGGTGGATTCCTCGGCCGGGCCGGAAATGATCAGGGGGGTTCGCGCTTCGTCGATCAGAATGCTGTCGACTTCGTCGACGATCGCGAAATGATGACCGCGCTGCACGTAGTGCGCGAGGTCGAACTTCATGTTGTCGCGAAGGTAGTCGAAACCAAACTCGTTGTTGGTGCCGTAGGTAATGTCGGCGCCGTAGGCGACCTGGCGTTCCTGGTCGTTCAACTCGTGCTGGATGACTCCCACCGACAGACCGAGGAAGCGGTAGAGACGCCCCATCCACTCAGAGTCGCGTCGCGCCAGGTAGTCGTTGACGGTCACGACGTGAACGCCTTTGCCCGCGAGAGCGTTGAGATAAGCCGGCAGTGTCGCGACGAGGGTCTTGCCTTCGCCCGTCTTCATTTCGGCGATGCGTCCGCGATGGAGCACCACGCCGCCGATCAGCTGGACGTCGAAGTGCCGCATCTTCAGCACCCGGCGGCCGGCTTCACGGACAACGGCGAAGGCGTCCGCCAGCAGCTCGTCGAGCGTTTCCCCGTTGGCGAGACGCGCGCGGAGCTCGAGCGTCTTGTCCCGAAGCTGGGGGTCGCTCAGCTTCTGAATGTCCGCTTCCTTGGCGTTGATTTCGACGACGATCGGGCGAAGCTTTTTCAGGTCACGCTCGTTCTGCGTGCCGATGACTTTCGCCAGAATTGTGTTGACCAGCATCAGGAGAGAAAACCGTCAGGCAAATATCTGATTATTGTAACCCGCCTTCGACCTTTGGGCTACGGCGGGTGGACCAGCACAGGGGAGGCAACGCTAGCGGCCCGACAGGAGATTGAGCGGGTTCGTCAACTGACCGTTGACGAGAACTTCATAGTGCAAGTGGGCGCGCGGTCTGCGTCCGGATCTGTCGCCGCTGCGCGCCGATCCGATCCACCGCGGACTGCAGGGAGGAGATCTGCTCTGCGAACGCCCGGTGGCTTCGCGGAAACTGGCATTCTCAATCCGCAGCATCGCGTTGGTCGATGTCAGCTCCGAGATTCTCGCCTGGTGCCGCGGATGGCGCCGATCCCGATCAGCAAGGGCAGCGCGATAGAGCGGCGGCCCACCATCACCGTCAGCCGGACTCGAACCGTGAACCGCCTCACGACTTTGGAGGAGCGATAGGCAACGATGAGCGGGGGCGCGGCGTATTCAAAATCGAGGCTCTGGAGGAAACCGAACTCTAGCATAGGGGGAGAGGTGTGGAACCGCTAAGTCCTTATGGCTGTGCTCGATCTGGGCCATCCTTTGCACTGTGACGATCGTCATCACCCCCGACGGCAGCGAAGTACGAATCGTTCGCGACTTGATGGCAATGGATTGGGAAATGAAGGTAATCGTTGTTCTCGTGATTGTCCTCCTCGCCGCCGCGACCGCGTTCGCGTACGGCGGGTCGCATGTGGCGGCTGGCATGTCGGCGGTCGTCGCGGAAACCGCAGAGGTGACGATCTCCGAGCCGGCAAAACTGGTATTGTCAGGGGGACTGCTTCTGGCGCTGGCGAGCGCGCTGCGCGGTTTAGGCACCAAAATTGACACACCGTCGAGCCCCTTGCCGGGGGGACTTGATGCATCCGGGTCCCGGCCAGGCACCATCAGACCAGCACCCTGAAGAAAAGACAGATGAACAAAAACAAGGAGGCACTCTTGCTCACGCGTTGCTTATCCATTGCTCTCCTGGGAGCGTTGCTGCTCCCGGGACGCGCTCACGCCGATCCGGTGTCGATCGCGCTCCACTCCGTCCAGGGAGGTGCCACGGCCGTGCTTCCAGCCGACCTAGGCTCGCCACTGTCGATGGGAATGATCACACTGCCATCCGCCGGTGCCGCGGTGGCGATTTCGGTGACCGGGCTCACGGGCCAGAGCAACTACCTGGTGGAGTTGCTGGTCCTCGGGGCGAGTTCCGCGTGGAACACGCTGCGCCTGGAAGTGATCGACCCGTTACGTGACGGTGACGACGGTCTGGACGTCGTGCCGTATCACGAGATGGTCCCCGGGGGATTCTCGACCTCGAACAATTCGGACGGGCTGAGCTTTGCTCAGGACGCCGGACTCGAGCGAAGCGCACTGTTCGCCGGTGGGTCGGCGACAGTGAACGCCGACGAGACGACCGACAGGGGCGACGTGCTGACGTTCGCGGGCGTTGCGGGGGCTGCCGGCGAGCTGCGGTTAAAATTCGGTCTGCGCGACTACGCCGGCGGCCGCGATTTCCTCGTGCTCTTCAGCGCGGCTGATTCAGTCGCGACGCCCGAACCGGCTTCGATGTTCCTCATCGGCACCGGCCTCGCCGGCCTTGCGGCCATCCGTCGTCGTCGTCGTGGCGCCGAGGTGGCGGGGTAGTCAGTGC